>DATBWJ010000211.1:0-2302 GCA_036514935.1 Xanthobacteraceae bacterium | reverse complement strand
CCCGCCGCCACCTCGTCCGCCTACGAGCTTGGCAAAGACCTGTTCGGCAGGCACGGCAGCGGCCGGCGCGACCACAGCAGCCGCCGCAAGCCTATCCTCGACGAGATGCTCCGTGCCAAGCATCGTCGTTGACGCCGGTCCGCTGATCGCGTTGTTTGACCGCGACGACCGCCATCATAGCCGGGCAGTCGCGTTTGTCCGCAATTGCCGCACGCGCCTTGTCACCAACCTGCCGGTTCTCACCGAGGCAACGTTTTTGCTGCGGTTTTCGGCCGCCGCCCAGCGCGACCTTCTCTGGTGGGCGAACAAGGCGCTCGACATCGACATCGGCACGCCGGCCGACCTACCGCGGATCATCGCCTTGCTCGAAAAATACCGGGACATGCCGGCGGATTTCGCCGACGTCTCTCTCGTGGCCCTGGCCGAGCGGCTGAAGACGTGGCGCGTGGCGAGCGTCGATCGCGACTTCGCGGTCTATCGCTTGCCGGGCCGGCGGCGATTCGAGAACGTGTTCCTCGGCGGTTGACGGCCACATCGCGCCAAAACGGGGTTTCTGTTTGGCCGCCAAATCCGTATATGTCTGCGGCCATGGAGGAACCGCATGTCTGACAAGGTCCCCGTCACCGTGCTCACCGGCTATCTCGGCGCCGGCAAGACCACCCTGCTCAACCGCATCCTGTCCGAGCCGCACGGCCAAAAGTACGCCGTCATCGTCAACGAGTTCGGCGAGATCGGCATCGACAACGAGCTGGTGGTGGGCGCCGAGGAGGAAGTGTTCGAGATGAACAACGGCTGCGTGTGCTGCACCGTGCGCGGCGACCTCATCCGCATCATCGACGGTCTCATGCGGCGCAAGGGCAGGTTCGACGCCATCATCGTGGAGACCACGGGGCTGGCCGACCCCGCGCCGGTGGCGCAGACCTTCTTCATGGACGATGCGGTCGGCCGCAAGACCAAGCTCGACGCGGTGGTCGCCGTCATCGACGCCATGTGGGTGAAGGACCGCCTCAAAGACGCGCCGGAGGCCAAGAACCAGATCGCGTTCGCCGACGTGATCCTCATCAACAAGACCGACCTCGTGAGCGAGGCCGACCTGCGCGAGATCGAGGCGCGCATCCGCGGCATCAATCCGTATGCGCGGCTGCACCGCAGCGAGCGCGCGAACGTGCCGCTTGACGCGGTGCTGCGCCGCAACGCCTTCGACCTCGAGCGCATACTCGACCTCGAGCCGGCGTTCCTTGAAGGCGGCGATCCGCACGATCACGCGCACGACGCCTCCCCTCATGAGCACGCCGGCCTTTCGCACTACCACGACGAGGACATGCAGTCGCTCGCGCTCAGGACCGACAAGCCGCTCGACCCGGACAAGTTCCTTCCCTGGATGCGGGATCTCGTCGCCAAGGAGGGGCCGAGCATCCTGCGCCTGAAGGGCATCCTCGCGTTCAAGGACGATCCCGAGCGCTTCGTGCTGCAGGGCGTGCACATGATCCTCGACGGCGACCACCAGCGTCCGTGGAAGGAGGGAGAGCGGCGCGAGAGCCGCCTCGTGTTCATCGGCCGCAACCTGCCGGAGGACAATATCCGGCAGGGATTTGAGGCGTGCGTGGCCTGATGGCCGCCGACCCATCGCGCGCCGACATACCCTCGATCGCCGAGCGCGCCCGCCCGATCGCCGCCGGCGCGCCGATCAGCGGCGTGCATTTCCTCGGCCGGACCGCCGTCTTCGTGCTGGGCGAGGAGGCGCTGCTGTTCGTCGACCACGCGCAGGCGCGCCGTGTGCCCGTGCACGCCGGCGCCATCCTGGCGGCCGCCAGCGACGGGGCGCGCGTCGTTACCGGCGGCGACGACGGCAAGGTGGTTGCGACCGGGGCGGACGGCGACAGCGCGCCGGTGGCAAGCGACGCCCGCCGGCGCTGGATCGACCACGTCGCCGCCCGCGCCGACGGCACGCTCGCCTGGTCGGCCGGCAAGCACGCGTTCGCGCGCACCGCCAAGGGCGAGGAGCGCGTGTGGGAGGCGCCCTCGACGGTGGGTGGCCTTGCCTTCGCGCCGAAAGGTCTTCGCCTCGCCGTCGGCCACTACAACGGCGCAACGCTGTGGTTTCCCAACGCGGCGGATACGGCGCCGGAGTTTTTGGAGTGGAAGGGCTCGCACCTCGACGTGACCTTCAGCCCCGACGGACGCTTCCTCGTCACCGCCATGCAGGAGCCCACCCTCCACGGCTGGCGGCTCAGCGACCGCAGGCACTTGCGCATGTCGGGCTACGCGGCCAAGGTGCGCGCGATGTCGTGGAGCGCGGGCG
>DATBWJ010000210.1:0-4824 GCA_036514935.1 Xanthobacteraceae bacterium | reverse complement strand
CGAAGCGCAGCCCTATTTGTAGCAAAGGGCCGGCGCGAGATGCGGGATTGGCGGCTGGGCTCGCAGTATCGGACGATTGCTCTGGCAGTCAGAGTTTTGCCCCAATCCTCGCCTCTTGCTGCGACGCGCAGGTGGGCCGTGATGGCCGAGGCGAGCGGGGCACGACGCGGGGGCACACATGTCTGCAGCAAGAATGGCGATCATCGCGCTGGTGGGCGCCGGCGTTGCCGCCTGCGCGGGCGACCGCGTCGCCGCCACCGGGCCGAAGGAGACCACCGGCACCGCGGTCGGCGCCATTGCCGGGGCCATCGTGGGCTCGCAGTTCGGCGGCAGCGCCGGCGCGCGCGTCGCCGCCGGAGTCGCGGGCGCCGCCATCGGCGGGCTGCTCGGAAACCGCATTGGCGCGGCGATGGACGACGAGGACAAGGAGCGCGCCTACGCCGCACAGGTGCAGGCGCTCGAATCCGGGCCTTCCGGCGCGCCGGTGAACTGGCGCAACCCGGACTCCGGTCGCTACGGCACCGTCATCCCCGGGCCGGCCTATCAGCAGAACGGCGCGCCCTGCCGCGGCTATACCCACACCATCTACATCGACGGCCGGCCGCAGACCGCCCGCGGCACCGCCTGCCGCAACCCCGACGGCACCTGGACCCCGGTCGGCTGAGCGCCCGCGCGCGGCGAGGGGGCGGTTGCGGCCGGCGAGCCGGGCCTGTAACCCGGGGCTGATGGCCCGCGGAATGCCCCCATGATTTGGCTCGTCCTCGCGCTGATGACGGCGGCGGCGCTGTTCGCCGTGCTGTGGCCATTGAGCCGCCGCCCGGTCGCGGCGAGCGCGGCGCCCGATGTCGCGATCTATCGCGATCAGCTCGCCGAGATCGAGCGCGACCGCGCCGCCGGCGCGCTCGGCGCCGCCGAGGCGCAGGCCGCGCGCATCGAGGTCTCGCGCCGCCTGTTGGCCGCCGCCGCCGCTTCCCCGCCGCGCCAGGGCGATGCCGCTCGGCAATCCTGGCACCGGCGGATGGTGGCGGCAGCCGCGCTCGCACTCGTCCCGCTCGCGGCCGGTTCGATCTACCTCGCGCTCGGTTCGCCCGGCCTGCCGGGCCAGCCGCTGGCCGAGCGCATGCAGACGGCCTCCGAGGCGCAATCGATCGCGGCATTGATCGCGCGCGTGGAGACGCATCTGGAACGCACACCCGAGGACGGCCGTGGCTGGGAGGTCATCGCGCCGGTCTACTTGCGGCTGGGCCGCTATGACGACGCCGTGCGCGCCTACCGCAATGCGCTGCGGCTCCTCGGCGAGACGGTGCAACGACAGGCCGATCTCGGCGAGGCGCTCGCCGCCGCCGCCAACGGCGTGGTGACGGCCGACGCCAAGGCCGCCTTCGAGCGCGCCGCCGCGCTCGACGGCGAGGAAATCCGCGCCCAGTTCTATCTCGGCCTCGCCGCCGAGCAGGACGGCCGGCGCACCGACGCCGCGCGGCTGTGGCGCAAGCTCTTGTCACGCGGGCCACCGGGGGCGGCCTGGATTGTCCATGTGCGCGAGGCGCTGGCGCGGATCGAGGACCCCAAGTCCAAATCCGGCGGGCCGAGCGCAGATGACATGGCCGCCGCTGCCGACATGGCGCCGGCCGAGCGCGAGCGGGCGGTGCGCGGCATGGTCGAGCGGCTCGCCGCGCGCCTGAACGAGGACGGCACCGACGTCGACGGCTGGCTGCGGCTGATGCGCGCCTATATGGTGCTCGGCGAGCGCGGCAAGGCGCAGGCCGCCGCCGCCGCCGCGCGCCGCGCGCTCAGCAATGAGCCGGACAAGCTGCGCCGCATCGAGGACGGCGCCAAGAATTTCGGTCTTGACGGGTGATGACACGCAAGCAGCGCCGCCTCGTTCTGATCGCTGTCGCCGCCGGCGTGCTCGGCGCCGCGCTCGCCTTGGTGCTGGTCGCGCTCAAGGACACGATCGTTTTCTTCAACTCGCCGACCGAAGTCGTCGAGAAGGGCGTGGCAGCCGGCACGCGCATCCGCCTCGGCGGCCTGGTCGCGCCCGGCTCGCTCGCGCGCGGCGAGAATTTGAGCGTGCGCTTCGAAGTGACCGACGGCAACCGCGCCATCGCCGTAAGCTATCGGGGCATCCTGCCGGACCTGTTCCGCGAGGGGCAGGGTGTGGTGGCCGAAGGCGCGCTCGACGCGCAGGGCCAGTTTCAGGCCGACACCGTGCTCGCCAAGCACGATGAGACCTACATGCCCAAGGAAGTCGCCGACGCTCTCAAGAAGCAAGGCCATTGGAAGGACGAGTACGGCAAGAAGGGCGGCTCGCAGCCGCAAGGCAGGACGCAATGAGGGCCAAATCAACGCCAGTGATCCTTCTTTCCCGCTCCCTGCGAAGCGGGGAGGGCATTATGCGTACGTGGGTTAGGCCGTGATCGCAGAGCTCGGCCATTTCGCGCTGGTGCTCGCGCTGGTGCTCGCGCTGGTGCAGGCGGTCGTGCCGCTGTACGGCGCGCGCGCCAATGATGCCGCGCTGATGGCCGTTGCCGACGCCACCGCGTTTGCGCAGTTCGGCTTCCTCGCGCTGGCCTTCGCCGCGCTCGCGGCCTCCTACGTCGCCTCGGACTTCTCGGTGGCGACCGTGTTCGAGAACTCGCACTCGGCGATGCCGCTCGTCTACAAGCTCACCAGCGTGTGGGGCAACCACGAGGGCTCGATGCTGCTGTGGGTCCTCATCCTCGCCCTGTTCGGCGCGCTGGTCGCCGCCTTCGGCCGCAACGTGCCGGCGAGCTTCAAGGCCACGGTGCTGGCGGTGCAGGCGTGGATCGCCGGCGCGTTCGACCTGTTCATCCTAAACACCTCGAACCCGTTCCTGCGCCTGGAGCGCCCGCCGTTCGAGGGCCGCGACCTCAACCCGATCCTGCAGGATGTCGGCCTCGCGATTCATCCGCCGCTGCTCTATCTCGGCTATGTCGGCTTTTCGATCACTTTCTCCTTCGCGATGGCGGCGCTGATCGAGGGTCGCATCAACGCGGCCTGGGCGCGGGCGGTGCGGCCGTGGACGCTCCTCGCCTGGATGAGCCTGACGCTCGGCGTCGCGATGGGCTCGTACTGGGCCTATTACGAGCTCGGCTGGGGCGGCTGGTGGTTCTGGGACCCGGTCGAGAACGCCTCGCTCATGCCGTGGCTGGCCGGCACCGCGCTGCTGCACTCGGCTTTGGTGATGGAGAAGCGCGAGGCGCTCAAGGTGTGGACCATCCTGCTCGCCATCCTCACGTTCTCGCTCTCGCTCATCGGCACGTTCCTGGTGCGCTCGGGCGTGCTCACCTCGGTCCACGCGTTCGCCACCGACCCGACGCGCGGCGTGTTCATCCTCGCCATCCTCGTGTTCTTCATCGGCAGCGCGCTCGCGCTGTTTGCCTGGCGCGCGCCGCTCATCCGGCCGGGCGGCCTGTTCGCGCCGATCTCGCGCGAGGGCGCGCTCGTGCTCAACAACCTGTTTCTGACCACCGCCTGCGCCACCGTCTTCGTCGGCACGCTCTACCCGCTCGCGCTCGAAGTGCTGACCGGCCAGAAAATCTCGGTGGGCGCGCCGTTCTTCAACCTGACCTTCGGCCCGCTGTTCGTGCCGCTGCTCATCGCGGTGCCGTTCGGGCCGCTGCTGGCGTGGAAGCGCGCTGATTTCTTCGGCGTCACACAGCGGCTCACCGGCGCGTTCGTGCTCGCGCTCGTTGCCGCCGGCGTGGTGCTCGCCGTGGAGGGCGGTCCGCTGCTGCCGGCGTTGGGGGTGGGGCTTGCGCTGTTCGTCATGGGCGGCGCGCTCACCGACCTCGCCGAGCGCACGGGCCTGTTGCGCGCACCGCTGCCGACGGTGCTCGCCGGCGCGCGCGGCCTGCCGCGCTCGACCTGGGGCACGGCGCTGGCGCATTTCGGGCTCGGCGTCGCGCTCATCGGCATCGTGGGCGAGACGCAGTGGGGCGCCGAGCGCATCGTCGCGCTCAAGCCCGGCGAGACGGTCACGCTCAACGGCTACGACTTCGGCTTCGAGGGCACGGTGACGCGTACCGGGCCGAACTACCGCGACCTGGTGGCGAAGTTCACCGTCCACCGCGCCGGCGCGGTGCTCGGCGTCATGGAGCCGTCGAAACGCACGTTTCCCTCGCGCGCCATGTCGACCACCGAGGCCGCGCTGATGACGCGCGGGGTCGGCCAGATCTACGTCTCGCTCGGCGACCAAGGCGCGGATGGTGCGATCACCGTGCGCATCTACTCCAAGCCGATGGTGCTGCTGATCTGGCTGGGACCGCTGTTGATGGTGCTCGGTGGCGCCTTCTCGCTGTCCGACCGCAGGCTGCGCATCGGCGCGCCGCGGCCGGCGAAGGCAGCGATGCAGCCGGCGCAGTAGCGTTTCCCGCAAGACGGCCGCGCCGCGTCGTCGGGGAAGGGACAGGCGATGAGATACATCCGACTCATCATCCTGCTCGCGGCTCTGTGCGCAAGCCCTGCGCACGCCGTGCAGCCGGATGAAATCCTCAACGATCCCGCCCTCGAAACCCGCGCGCGCGCGCTGTCGCGCGAGCTGCGCTGCATGGTGTGCCAGAACCAATCGATCGACGATTCCGACGCGCCGCTGGCGCGCGACCTGCGCATCCTGGTGCGCGAACGGCTGACGGCCGGCGACAGCGATCAGAACGTCTTGGATTACCTGGTCGCCCGCTACGGCGAATTCGTCCTGCTCAAGCCGCGACTCGAATGGCACACCGCGCTGTTGTGGGGCGTTCCTCCGCTCGCGCTGCTGGCCGGGGCGCTCGGCCTGTGGGCGCTGGCGCGCGCCCGCCGGCC
>DATBWJ010000209.1:0-23253 GCA_036514935.1 Xanthobacteraceae bacterium | reverse complement strand
GAGCCGCTGGAGCGGCTGCGCCATTACCTCACGCGCGCCGTGCTGTGGGACAAGGACAAGGAGGAGCTGCTGCTGCAGGAGTGCGGGCGGACGATCGAGCGCGCGGCCGAGGACTACCTCGCCACGCCGGTGCAGCCGCCCGAGGCGATGTTCGATCTCACCTATGCGCACACGCCCGTCGACCTCGCCGAGCAGCGCGCGGCCGCGGCGCAGCTTCTGGGCGCCTCATGAGCGAGCTCAGCCTGGTCGAGGCGATCAATCTCGCGCTCCATCGCGCCATGGCCGAGGATGCGCGCGTGCTCGTGCTCGGCGAGGACGTGGGCGTGGACGGCGGCGTCTTTCGCGCTACCGACGGCCTGCTCACGCGCTACGGCGAGAACCGCGTGCTCGACACCCCGCTCGCCGAGGTCGCGATCGCCGGGGTGTCGGTCGGGCTCGCCGCCCAGGGGTTGCGGCCAGTCGCCGAAATCCAGTTCACCGGCTTCGCCTACGCCTGCATCGACCAGTTGCTCAACCACGCCGCCCGCCTGCGCGCGCGCACGCGCGGCCGCCTGACCTGCCCGATGGTGCTGCGCTCGCCGGCCGGCGGCGGCATCCGCGCGGTCGAGCACCATTCGGAAAGTCCCGAGGCCATGTTCGCCCACATCCCGGGACTGAAGGTCGTCATCCCGTCGGCACCCGCGCGCGCCTACGGCCTGCTGCTGTCGGCCATCCGCGATCCCGATCCGGTCGTCTTTCTGGAGCCGACGCGGCTCTACCGCGCCGCGCGCGAGGATGTCGTCGATGACGGCGCCGGCCTGCCGCTCGAGCGCTGCGCCGTCCTGCGCGGTGGGCGCGACGTCACGCTGGTGGCGTGGGGTGCCATGGTCAAGGAGGCGCTGGCCGCCGCCGATGAGCTCGCGGCCGAGGACATCGCCGCCGAGGTGATCGACGTGGTCACGCTCAAGCCGCTCGATGCCGCGACCATCCTCGACTCGGTCGCGCGCACCGGCCGCCTGGTCATCGTTCACGAAGCGCCGCTGACCTGCGGCTATGGCGCCGAGATCGCCGCGCGCGTGGCCGGCCGCGCGCTCATGAGCCTGCTGGCGCCGATCGAGCGGGTGGCCGGCTACGACACCATGATGCCCTACCCGCGCACGGAAGCCTACTACATGCCGAGCGTCGCGCGTGTGACGGCGGCCGTGCGCCGCACGATGGCCTACGCATGAGCGCGTTCAATCTTCCCGATCTCGGCGAGGGACTCCAGGAGGCGGAGATCGTCGCCTGGCACGTCGCGCAAGGCGACCACGTCGTGGTCGACCAGCCGCTGGTGTCGGTCGAAACCGAGAAGGCGGTGGTGGAAATCCCCTCGCCGCGGGCGGGGCATGTGGCCGAGCTTCTCGCCAAGCCGGGCGAGCGCGTGAAGGTCGGCGCGCCGCTGCTCACCTTCGAGGAGGGCCCGCATGCGCAGACCGGCACGGTCGTGGGCGAGCTTGCCCCGCCGCCTGCGCCCGCGCCGCCCGCACCATCTTTACCATCAGCGGGCGCCGTGCGCGCGAGCCCGGCGGTGCGCGCGCGCGCGCGCGAACTCGGCGTCGAGCTTGCCGGCGTGCGGCCAAGTGGGCCCGACGGCACCATCACCCGCGCCGACGTCGAGGCCGCCGCGCTCGCGGCCCAGCCACAGGCGATGCGCGGGGCGCGCCGGACGATGGCGCTCAACATGGCGCGCGCCTGGCGCGAGGTCGTGCATGCGAGCTTGCACGAGGAAGCGGACGTCGAGGCGTGGTCGCCGCAGGATGACGTCACCGCGCGCCTGGTGCGCGCGATCATCGCCGGCTGCCGGGCAGAGCCGGCGCTCAACGCGAGCTTCGACTCCGCCTCGCTCAGCCTGCGCGAAAACGCGCGCATCGATCTCGGGCTCGCGATCGACAGTCCCGACGGCCTGTTCGTTCCGGTGCTGCACGACGTGGCCTCAGTGAGCCGAGAGGATTGGCGCCGGCAGATCGAGCGGGCAAAACAGGGCGTGCGCGAGCGCAGCCTGCCCCCTGGCGAGCTGCGCGGGGCCACCATCACGCTGTCGAATTTTGGCACCATCGCCGGACGCCATGCCGCGCTCATCATCGTGCCGCCGCAGGTGGCGATCGTCGGGGCCGGGCGCATCGCCGGCCAGGCGGTGCGCGCGGGCGCGGGCATCGCCCTCCACCGCATGCTGCCGATCTCGCTCACGTTCGATCACCGCGCCGTCGCCGGCGGCGAGGCCGCGCGGTTCCTGCGCGCCGTCATTGTCGATCTCGAGCGCGCCGACTGAAGGGAGGAAGGACCCGAAATGTTCGCGTTCGCCGACGAGTTCGGCCCCGCCCGCATCATCCACATCCACCGTCCGGGCGTGGGGCTGCGGGCCATTGCGGTCATCGACAACACGGCGTGCGGGCCCGCGGTCGGCGGGGTGCGCATGGCGCCCGACGTGTCGGCGGAGGAGTGCTGCCGGCTCGCCCGCGCGATGACCTGGAAGAACGCGGCGGCCGGCCTGGCGCACGGCGGCGGCAAATCGGTGATCTTCGCCGATCCGCGCATGCCGGCAGGGCGGAAGGAGGAAATCGTGCGCGCCTTCGCCGACGCCATCCGCGACATCGCCGACTATATCCCCGGCCCCGACATGGGCACCGACGAAGTGTGCATGGCGTGGGTCAAGGACGAGATCGGGCGCGCGGTCGGTCTGCCGAGCGCCGTTGGCGGCATTCCGCTCGACGAGATCGGCGCGACCGGATTCGGACTGGCCGCCTGCGTCGATGTCGCGCGCGCGTTCATCGGACTGGAGCTTAAGGGCGCACGGCTGGCGGTCCAGGGATTTGGGGCCGTCGGCAAGCACGCGGCGCGCTTCTTGGCCGAGAAAGGCGCCGTGCTGGTGGCCGCCAGCGACTCCAGCGGCACCTTGGCCGACGCGGACGGGATCGACGTTGCCAGCCTGATCGCCCTGAAGGACGCCGGCGGCCGCCTGCACGATCACCCCAAGGGGCGCAAGCTCGAGGGCGATGCGATCCTCGATGTCGCCTGCGACATTTGGATACCGGCGGCGCGCCCCGATGTCGTGCGGGCGGACAATGCCGCGCGCCTCACCACGCGCCTGATGCCGCAGGGCGCCAACATACCCTGCACGCCCGAGGCCGAGGAGGTGCTGCACCGCAAGGGCGTGCTGGTGGTGCCGGACTTCATCGCCAACGCCGGTGGGGTCATCTGCGCGGCGATCGAATACCGCGGCGGCACCGAACGGGCGGCCTTCGAGCACATCGACGAGCGCATCCGCACCAACACGCGCCTCGTGCTCGAGGAAAGCCGCCGGACCGGCGCCATGCCGCGCGCCGCCGCGCTCGCGTTGGCCGGGCGGCGCCTGCGCGCGGCCATGCAGACGCGGCGCTGGCGGTAACAGGCGGCCTAACACAACTGCGTGAGGCGTGCGACGCCGCGGTCCGCCCGGTGCCCGCGCAAGCCTTGCAAGTCGTTGGGAGGGCACCGCAATAGTACTGAAAAGTACTGAGGTGTGGATCGCGCGCGACGCACTCGACTTGGCGCGCCGTCAGGCTCATTGTTCCTCGGTAGCAACCGCGGCTTGCCGCTATGGCGAGGCACGCCATGGACCACGACCACTTTGTCGTTCGTCAGAACATCCTGCGCTATCGCGAACTTCTGAAAATCACGCGCGACGAGCACGACCGCAAGACGCTGACCGAATTGCTCGCGGACGAAGAAGCCAAGCTCGCGCGGCTTTCGCCGGAACATCCGCCGAGAA
Source organism: Xanthobacteraceae bacterium (assembly GCA_036514935.1). Classification (GTDB taxonomy): domain Bacteria; phylum Pseudomonadota; class Alphaproteobacteria; order Rhizobiales; family Xanthobacteraceae; genus DATBWJ01. The sequence continues at coordinate 19,487 of DATBWJ010000209.1, read as the reverse complement.
AATCCGGGGCATGACCGGTGCGCGGGGACGCGACGGTTCAGTTCAGGATGCCGCAGGGGCGACCGCCGGCCAAGCTCACTGCGTCCCACACGCCGTCATGGCGAGCCCCCGCAGGGGGCGTGGCAATCCCCTTCTCGTGTGGATTGCTTCGGTGGGCTGCGCCCGCCTCGCAATGAGCGCGAACGATTCGACTCAAATTCATCCCGCTCTACGCGCGTTTGCGCAGATACACGAACCAGTAGACGGCGCCGACCATGAGGCTGCCACCGACAAGATTGCCGATAGTCGCCACGACGATATTGTGGAGCGCGCCACCCGCGGTCAGCGCCGGATAGGCGCCCGCCATCTGCCCGATCGACGCCCAGAACTCCGGCCCCGCCCAGGCCTTGATCGCAAGGCCGTAGGGGAGAAGGTAGAGGTTGGCGATCGAGTGCTCGAAGCCGGCGGCGACGAAGGCCGCGATGGGTGGAACGATGACCATGACCTTGTCGGTCATGCTTCGCGCGCCGAACGACATCCATACTGCGAGGCAGACCAGCACGTTGCAGAGCACCGCCAGGAAGAACAGTTGGATCGTCGGCAAGGCCGCTTTGGCCGCTGCGACCTCAAGCACGGTCCTGCCAACGGCGCCGGCGCCAAATCCGTGTTGTCCGGCGAGGAACACCAGCGCCACCGTGCCCAAAGCGCCGCCGATATTGCCGACATAGACCAATGACCATGCGCGCAGCAGAGCCGCGAGCGTGATGCGCCGGCTGGCACAGGCCACGATCATCAGCGAGTCGCCGGTGAATAACTCGGCGCCGCCTACGATCACCAGGATAAGTCCGAGCGAAAAGACGACGCCGGCGAGCAGGCGCGCAACGCCCCACGGCAGCGCATCGGCGCCGGTCAGGACGACCGTCATGAAGATCGCGCCGAGCGCGATGAAGGCGCCGGCCAGCAGCCCGAGGACGATGAGCGCGAGCGCATCGCGGCCGGCCTTGCTGGCACCCGCGGCCTCGCATGCGAGCGCCATGTCAGGCGGCAGCAGCGCGTCGATGGTGCTGCGGCCAAGCGCGTTATTTGGCGCGTCTGTCATTTTGCTGTACCGCAATTCGAGCGGGAGAAATCCGAGCGCTTGCGGCGCACGATCCTCGGCTCATGCCAACAGTCATAAAGATTCACCCATGATCGTCATCGTCCGCGCAAGCGGACGATCCAGTACCCACCCGCGTCCGTGGTTACTGGATGCTCCGCTTGCGCGGAGCATGACGAATTAGAGACAAATGCCGTTAATATCAGGTTGGGAACTTGCCTCCCGACATATAGGTGTTCACCACATTGCCCTTGGTGATCGGCAGCAGCAGGTAGGACGGGCGATCCTGGTCGTGGAACACCGTGATCCTGGCGACGGCCGTGCGCGTGAGGCTGCCGGCCCCGATCAGCTCGAGCGGATTGGTCGGAGGATCGTCCGCGCAGCGGATGCGCAGCGCGATGCGCGAGCCCGCCTTGAACAGGTTTCCGGTCGCAACGAGCTTGATGTCGAATTCGCAGATGTCGCCGGGCGTCAGCGGCTTGCATTGGTCGTGCCGGTGAATCGGCTCCCACGGTCTTGACCATTCCATATCGAGCTCGCGATGCGAGCCCTTGAGCCAGCCCTTGGTGAGCAGCCTCTCGCGGCCCTCGCGGTCGATCTCGATGAGCGAGACAATCCAGTTGATGTCGGTGTCCGTGGTCGCGGCGTAGAGCTTGAGGGCGATCGGGCCGACGACCTCGGTGTTCTCGACCAGCGGCGGGGTGGCGTATTGCAGGGAGCCGCGCATCCACGGGGAATCCTCGAACGAGTCGCTGCCCTCGTAGCTCCAGTGCTCGCGCTCGCTGATAAGGCCATTCTCATGCAGGAAGAACGGAGTCCACTTGGTTTCCGGCAGCGGCCAGTCGGTTGATTCCTTCCACTCGCCGGTCCCCATGATGAACAGCCGCACCGGCGGCTCGTCCATGATTGCCGTCTCAAGACCCTTCACCCAATAGTCAAACCAGCGCACCGCCTCGTGCTGGAGCTGATAAAGCGGACGATCGAGATAGACCGGCGGGCCGATGATCATGCGCTTGGGGACGTTCAGGCGTTCCCAGCTGCGAAAGGCCGCGGGCAGGTGAATGCCGACGCAGCCCCAGTCGGCGCCGATATAGGCCGGGATCTTGATGCGGCTGTAGTCGACCGCGCGGTCCTGCCAGAACCTGTCGAACAAAGGATGCAGCACAAGGTCGACGATGAACGGGTTCGTCCCGCGCTCGGGGTCCTTCAGGATGGCGACCAGTTCGGGCACCGCCTTGATGTCATCATCGGCGAGCATGCGCGCGATGGCGTCCCGATAGCCGTGCTCGCCCATTTCGAGCCTGGAATGGTTTTCCGGCCGGCAGTCGCTGTAGATGAGCGAGGTGGCGCCCCAGCCGACCGGCCATTTGTGCGAGAAAATGCCGCCGTGATAGGCGAGGTCGCGGTAATGGTCCGAGGTCGCCCACGGACAGAAGATCGTCTTGAGCTGCGGCGGGTTGAACTGGGCCACCAGAAGCTGGATCTGGGAAAAATACGAGACGCCGAACATGACGACGTTGCCGTCGCACCAGGGTTGCGCCGCCAGCCAGGCGATGACCGCGCAGACGTCCTCAACCTCGCGCGGGCCGAGGAACTGCCATTTGCCCTCCGACTTGCCGGTGCCGCGCGCGTTGCACACGGCGTGCGCGTAGCCGCGGCGGGCGAAGAACACGGGATCGCCGCTCTCCAGCGAGGCATTGGTGCGCTCCTGGCCGGGGTGGCGCCATTGGGCGGTGGAGATCGCCGCCGGCGTGATCGGGCCGGTCTGCGCGGCCGCGTGATAGCAGTGGAAACCGAGTATGGCCGGAACCCTTTCGTCCGTGTCCGGCCGCCAGATGTCGCCATTGAGTTTGACGCCGTCCGGCATCGGTATTTTCACGTCGCGCTCGACGACATAGCCGTATCGCCGGGCCGACGCCTTCCACTTCGGCCCGAACATGGCGCCCCGATATTCCTCAAAAGCCATGTCCCCTCCTTTCAAGATCGCATCAATCGCGGCATCAATCCCACACCGTCACCCGGCGGCTTGGCGCGTCCTGCCGCGCGCCGCCCGCGCCGAAGTTCGGCGTGCCAAAGCCGGATGCCAGCGCCAGGCAGCCCAGGCGCGCGCCGGGCGTGGTCGTGGTCCGCTGGACGAACAGCTTGCGGCGGTCGTCGGCGCGCAGCTTCCTCAGCCGGTCGGCGATCTCGTCGAGGGCTTCGTCCCACGTGATCTCCTGCCAACCCGGATCGATCCCGATGCCCTTCTTCGGATTGGTGCAGCGCGCGGTCGGCGCCATGGTACCACAGGACCGCCGAGCGATCTCGATCCGACATCCAGCACCTTTTTCGAAGCACCGAACGTTTCGAGACGAGGCGTCCCAACCACCTTGATAAAAGTCAAGGTAGCGTTGGCATGACTCGTTAGCCTTTCAAACTGCGCTTTGGTCCGTCAGCCGCCTGCATGGCCGCGCGTATCGTGCCATCGCATGCAAAGGGCAATCATCGCGCAGGGCTGCGGGTTTCGAGTCGCGCGACTCCAATAACAATCAGGAACGGCGGATGTGGTGCCGTCAAAGGCCATCAGTGAGGCAAGGGGAGCGCTATGATGAAAGCAAAGCTCGTGACGCTGGCGAGCGTCTTGGTCGCACTCGCAACTCAGCCGGCACTCGCCGCCGATAAGCTCAAGGTTGGATTTCTCGCGACGCTGTCGGGACCTCCCGGGTTGTACGGACAGGCCCTGCGCGACGGCTTCTTGCTCGGCGTCGAGGAGTTCGGCGGCAAGCTCGGCGGATTGCCGACCGAAGTCAGCGTCAACGATGCGCAGTTCAAGCCCGACGTCGCCAAGCAGCTTGCCGAAAAGCTGGTCAAGCGCGACCGCGTCGATATCGTCACGGGGACGATGTACACCAACGTCCTGCTGGCGGTCTATGACGCGGTGGTCGACTCCAAGACCGTTCTCATCAGCCAGAGCGCCGGCCCCTCGATTATCGCGGGCAAGAAGTGCTCGCCGTATTTCTTCACCACCGCCGGCGTGCTCGAGCAGGTCTCGGCCGCGGTCGGCCAGTACCTGCAGGACCGCGGCATCAAGCGGGTGGTCGCGATCACCGCCAACTACCAGGCGGGCCTCGATTCGGTTGCCGGCTTCAAGTCGAGATACAAGGGCGAAATCGTCAACACGCTGTATCCTGCCCTCGGCCAGCCCGACTACTCGGCCGAGCTGAGCCTGATTGCCGCCGCCAAGCCCGAGGCGGTCTACGCCTTCATCCCGACCGGCGTCGCCATCAACTTCGTCAAGCAGTATCACGAGGCCGGGCTCGCCAAGCAGATTCCGCTCTACTCGACCAACATGATCGGCGCAGCGACGCTGCCCGCCATCGGCGACATCGCCATCGGCGCGCGCTCGGCCGCGTTCTGGACGGTGGATTTCGACAACGAGGTCAGCAAGCGATTCGTGCCGGCGTTCCGCAAGAAGTACAACTACGTCCCGCCGGTCTACGCCGCCCAGGCCTATGATGCGGCGCGCCTGATCGACGCGGCGGTGCGCCAGATCGGCGGCAAGGTCGAGGACAAGGAGGCGTTGATCGCGGCGCTCGCCAGCGCCAAGTTCGCCTCCCTGCGCGGGCCGTTCAAGTTCAACAACAACCATTTCCCGATCCAGAACTTCCACGCGACCGAGATCGTCAAGGACAAGGACGGCACGCTCATCGAGTCGAACCGCGGGATCATCCTCAAGGACGACAAGGACGGCTTCCATCAGGAGTGCCCGATGAAATAGCGCCGCACGGCGTGCGGGCCCGCGCCCGAGGCGGCGGGCCGGCGCGCCGCAAGCACGGCCGCCAACCGATGTCGCCAATTCTGTCACGGGCCGCATTGCGCCATGAACAGTTGGACGCTTGTCCTGGTCCAGGCGCTCAACGGGCTGCAGTTCGGAATGATGCTGTTCCTGTTCGCGGCCGGGCTGACGCTCGTGCTGGGCATCATGAACCTGGTCAACCTGGCGCACGGCTCGCTCTACATGCTGGGCGCCTTTTTCGCCGCCACCTTGCAGCACTGGACCGGCTCGTTCCTCATCGCGCTGGCGCTGGCGCTGCCCGCGACCTTCATTGCCGGCGCCGTGATCGAGGCGCTCGTGTTGCGCACGCTCTATGTGCGCGATCATCTCGACCAGGTGCTGGCAACATTCGGCCTGATCCTGTTCCTTAACGAGCTGGTGCGCATCGTCTGGGGCGCGACCCCGCTCTACATGTCGATACCGCCGGCGCTGCGCGGCGCCGTCGCGCTGCTGCCCGGGGTCGAGTATCCGATCTATCGGCTAGCCCTCATCGCGCTCGGACTGGCGGTGGCGCTGTTCCTCTACGTCCTCGTCGGCAAGACCAGGCTCGGCATGCTGATCCGCGCCGGCGCCTCCAACCGCGAAATGGTGGAGGCGCTGGGCGTCGACATCCGCCTGCTGTTCACCGCCGTGTTCGGGATCGGGGCCGTGCTGGCGGCGCTCGCCGGCATCCTGGTGGGACCGATTCTGTCGGTCGAATCCGGCATGGGCGACGGCATCCTGATCCTGGCTCTCGTCGTCATCGTGATCGGCGGCATCGGCTCGATCCGCGGCTCGTTCGTGGCGGCCATCGTCGTCGGCCTGGTCGATACGATGGGCCGCGCCTTCCTGCCCAGCCTGCTCGCCGCCGTGATGCCGGCGGTGATCGCAGGCGCGGTCGGTCCGGCGCTCGCCTCGATGCTCATCTATGTCGTGATGGCGATCGTGCTGTTCGTGCGGCCGCAGGGGCTGTTCCCGGTGCGAAGCCGCTGAGCGGGCAGGGCCGAACATGCTGACGAGGCGCGAGGGCGCAATTTGCACGGTCTCCATGGCGGCGCTGGCGCTCGTTCCGCTGCTGGCCGCCGCGGCTGGCGAGCCGTTCTATATCGGCTTCGTCGCGCGCATCATGATCTTCGGGATCGCGGCGGTGGGGCTCAACTTCATCTTGGGCTTCGGCGGCATGGTGAGTTTCGGCCACGCCGCGTTCGTCGGCCTCGGAGTCTATGCGGTGGGGCTTGCGGTGCACCACGGGGTGAGCGACGGCTTCGTTCATCTCGGCCTGGTGGTCGCGCTCAGCGCGTTCGCCGCCTTCGTGATCGGGGCGGTGTGCGTGCGCACCAGCGGCCTCTACTTCATCATGATCACGCTTGCCTTCGCCCAGTTCCTCTATTTCGTGGGCGTCGGGCTCAAGCAATATGGCGGCGACGACGGCCTGACGTTTCGCGGGCGCAGCGACTTCGCCGCCTGGCTCGACCTCGCCGACGCGGTGACGTTCTACTATTTCGTGTGGGCGATCCTGGCGGCGGTCCTGTTCGTCGTCTATCGCTTCGTGCAGTCGCGCTTCGGCATGGCGCTGCGCGGCATCCGCTCGAACGAGCAGCGCATTCAGGGGCTCGGCCTGCCGGTCTTCCGCTACCGGCTGGCGGCGTTCGTGATCTCGGGCGTGATCTGCGGCATCGCCGGCGCGCTGCTGGCGAACCTGACCCAGTTCGTGAGCCCGGCCTATCTGCACTGGACGCGCTCGGGCGATCTCCTGGTCATGGTGATCATGGGCGGATTTGCCAGCGTCTTTGGGCCGGTGCTGGGCGCCGCCCTTCTGCTCGTCCTCGAGGAACTGTTGTCGAGCTACACCGAGCACTGGCAGCTGCTGCTGGGCCCAATCCTGATCCTGGTCGTGCTGTTCGCCAAGCAGGGTCTTATGAGCGCGCTGCCGCCAGCGGGCCTGCAATTCAAGATTCGCGGCCATGGCTGAGGCCCTGCTCGCGACCGAGAGCCTGGTGAAACAGTTCGGCGGGCTGTGCGCCACCGACCGCGTGAGCCTTGAGGTTGCGCGCGGCGAGGTGCACGCGCTGATCGGCCCGAACGGCGCCGGCAAGACGACGCTCGTGGGTCAAGTGACCGGCGCGATCCGGCCCGACAGCGGCCGGATGTTCTTTCAGGGTCGCGACATCACCGCGCTGCCGGCCCACCGCCGCGCCCATCTCGGGCTGGCGCGGTCCTTCCAGATCAGCTCGATCTTTCTGGACATGACGGCGCTCGACAATGTGGCGCTGGCGGTGCAGATCCATCAGGGACATTCGTTCCGGCTGTGGCGCAATGCGCGGGCCGATCAGAGCCTGCGCGCGCCGGCGCGCGCCACGCTCGATCAGGTCGGCCTTGCGGCGCGGGCCGATGTGATGGCCGCCGAGCTCAGCCACGGCGAGCAGCGCCAGCTCGAGATCGCGATGGCGCTGGCGAGCGCGCCCAAATTGCTGTTGCTCGACGAGCCGATGGCCGGCATGGGCCCCAACGAGAGCCAGCGCATGATCGAGCTCTTGCGCAGCCTCAAGGGAAAGGTGACCATCTTGCTGGTCGAGCACGACATGGACGCGGTGTTCGCGCTCGCCGACCGCATCACCGTCATGGTGCAGGGCCGCATCGTTGCCTCCGGCCAGCCCAGCGAAATCCGCGCCAATGAGGAGGTGCGCCGGGCCTATCTCGGCGACGCAGGATCGCCGCGATGAGCGAGGTGCTCCTCGAAGTCGAAGCCATCGAGACGTCGTACGGGCGCAGCCAGGTCCTGTTCGGCGTCAGCTTCAACCTGTGCGCCGGTGAAATGGTCACCCTCATGGGCCGCAACGGCATGGGCAAGACCACGACCGTGCGCTCGATCATGGGTCTCACCCCGGCCTTTGCGGGTTCGATCCGCATGGCCAACCGCGAGCTGCGCGGATTGCCCGCCTTCAAGGTGGCGCGCACGGGCATCGCCGTCGTCCCCGAAGGACGGCAGGTCTTTCCGAACCTCACCGTTGTCGAGCATCTTGTCGTGGCACAGAACAAGCGCGCCGGCGGAGCGAGCCCGTGGACGCCTGCGGCCATCTTCGAGTTGTTTCCGCCGCTCGCCGAGCGGCGACACAGCCTCGGCTACCAACTGTCGGGCGGCGAGCAGCAAATGCTGGCCATCGGACGCGCGCTCGCCACCAATCCGAAACTCATCATTCTCGACGAGGCGACCGAGGGGCTGGCGCCGCTCGTGCGCGAGCAGATCTGGGACTGCCTGCGTCGACTCAAGGAGAGCGGGCAGTCGATCCTGGTCATCGACAAGAACGTCGACGCGCTCACGCGGCTTGCCGACCGCCACGTCATCATCGAGAAGGGGCGCATCGCCTGGGCCGGCAATAGCGCCATGCTCACGAGCGACAAGGAGGTCCAACGAAGCCTTCTCGGCGTGTGAGACGAAATTCGGGTGATTGAATCCGACGTGGGATTCCTGAGGGAGGTCAAAGCGGGGAAGGCCGGACATGACGATCATGGCACAGCATCTGCGCATCGATGCGCTGGAGGCGCGGGTTGGCGCTTGCAGCAACGTGGTCAAGCGGAGCCATTGCGAGGCGATTTGGCTTCTGGCAAGAAGGCCCATGTCGGCGGAAGTTGCCAGCGCCGGCGCTCACGCCGTGCCGCAGATCTCCGAGTGCGTGGTGCCGTTTCGCTCCCGGCTGCGGGAGCTGGCCGTCGGACCGAGGAGTTGAAGGCGATGGTGACGACGATTCCCGAAACCATGAACGCTCTTGTCCTGACCGCGCCGGGCGCCTTCGAGATCAGGCGGGTGGCAACGCCCCGGCCGGGGCCGCACGAGGCGCTGGTCCGGGTCGGCGCCATCGCCATCTGCGGCAGCGATCCGCCGATCGTCGAGGGCGTCAAATTCAAGGGCCTGTGGCCACCCAGCTATCCATTCACGCCCGGCCACGAATGGGCCGGCACGGTGGTCGCCGTGGGCGAGGGCGCGGTCCGCTTCCGTCCCGGCGATCGGGTGGCGGCGGAGGCGCACAAGGGATGCGGCTATTGCCGCAACTGCATGATCGGCCGCTACCAGCTTTGCGAGAATTACGGAAACGAGGCGGCCGGCCACCGCCACTACGGGTTCACCACTCAGGGCGGCTTCGCCGAGTATGTGGTCGCCTCCGAGCGCGCCATCCATGACATCGGCGACATGCCGTTCGACGAGGCGACCAACGTCGATACCGCGGCGACCGCCCTGCACGCGGTCAAGCGGGGCCGGGTCGCGGTCGGCGAGGATGTCTGCGTCATCGGCCCCGGGGCCGTCGGGTTGTTGTGCCTGCAGTTGGCATTGGCCTCGGGCGCGGCCCGCTGCTTCGTCGTCGGGCGCCGGCACCGGCTGAAGGTGGCCGCGGAACTGGGCGCCGTCCCCGTCGACTACGAGAAGGTCGGCGACCCGGTCGCCGAGATCAGGCGGCTGACCGCGGGCAGAGGCGTCGACGCCGCCATCGACTGCGCCGGCAAGCCGTCGACGGTGCGGCAATGCCTGGCTGTGGTGTGCAAGGGCGGGCGCGTCGTGTGCGCCGGCTTCCCGGGCAATGTGGAGCTGTCGATCACCGACATCGTCATGCGCGAGATCGATGTTGTGGGCGTGCGGGCCGATCCCAACACCGCCGAGGAGGTGATCCCGTTGATCACCAAAGGCACCGTCCGCATCCGCCCGATGATCAGCCACCGCTTCCCGCTGGCCGATTTCGGCCGCGCCCTCGAGACGTTTTCGAAGAACCTGGACAACGCTATCAAGGTGGTGATCGAGCCCTGAGCGGGTAGAGGAGGGGTTGACATGAGAAACGTTGTGAGCCGGTTGCCTTTGGAGAACACCGGCGTTGGAAAACTGAAACGGCGTATCTTCGAAATGTCCGACGCCGAGATCGAAGACTTGGTCAAATCGTACGGCATTCCGGCGCCCGGCGAGCTGGACAAGCCCGGATGCTATATCCAGAACACCGTGCGCAAGGAGGTGGTGGAAAACCGCCGCCGCAACGACATCGTCATCGTCTCCGTCGGCTGTACCGAAAACCACGGCCTGCACACGGTCAGCGCCTTCGACACCCTGCTGGTCGGCCGCATCGCCGAGGCGGTGCGTCGCAAGCAGAAGGCAACGGGGCGCCCGCCGGTCAATCTCGCCTTTCCCATCAACTACGGGGTGCATCCGCCGTGGCACCAAGGCATGTTCGGCAGCGTCATGGTCAGCGACGAGGCCTTCGAACAGACCATCATGAACGTGATGTTCGGCTTGTGGAACGACGGTTTCCGCAAGCAGATCTGGATCAACAACCACGCCCAGCAGAACGAGATCGAGAAGGCGCTGAAGCGGTTCCTCAACACCTTCCAACTGCCCGGTTTCTACCTGGCGCTGGAATGGCACCGTGCGGTCCGCGAGTTCTTCGAAACCGAGGAGTACGGCGGCAAGCTCAAGGATCGCTTCGTCCACGCCGACGAGGCCGAGACCTCGTTGGGACTTGAGCTGTTCCCCGAGATGGTCGACATGAAGCATGCCGAGGACACCGCTCCCATGGCGGGATACCGCTATCTTCCCGACGGCCATTTCGACAAATCGACCGAGGACCTGTTGCGCCCCAATACCTACAGGGCGGCCGCCGGCCACGTCCCGCTGGAACTGGTGGCGACGCCCGAGGGCGTGGTCGGCCGGGCAAGGCTGGCCAAGGCCGGCAAGACTTTGCGGGCGGTGGCCGCCATCTGCGAGTACCTGGATATGCTGTGCCAAGATATTCTGGCAACCTGGCCGGCTGGCACGGTGCCGGACCCCGAGGCCACCACGTTCCGAACCAACGCCGAGATGGAGCCGTATTTGCGGGAGCCGGGCAGCAAGGGCTGGAAGTCGGCCTATTGCCTGCCGCAGATCGGCCCGTATTCGTATTAAAGCGGGATGATTTCAGGCAGGCTCACTGCGGCCCGCACGCCGTCATCGCGAGACGGCGCAGGGGGCGTGGCGATCCCTTGTTGTATGGATTGCTCCCGCTGCGCCAGCGCGCCAGCGCGGCGAGTCGGCTGGCTGCGCCCGCCTCGCAATGACCGCGAATGGTTCGACTCAAATTCATAACACTCTGGTTGGGAGAAGAGAGTTGAGAAGCGTTTCGTCGTCGAATTACGCGCCGAGTGCCGGGCAGGTCGCGCGGCTGAGGGAGAAGGCCCGCTTCATACGGCTTGAAACCATTCGGCTGATCGAAATCGCCAAGGTCGGCCATTACAGCTCTGTGTTCTCGGTGGCCGAGATACTGGCCGCGCTTTACTACGATGTCATGTCCATCCGGCACGGTGAGCCGGATTGGCCCGACCGGGATCGCTTCCTGTTGGCGAAGGGGCATGCGGCCGTCGGACTTTTCCCAATCCTGTCCGAATACGGCTACATTTCGAAGGCCGTGCTGGATGGCTATACCAGGCTTGGCAATCCGCTCGGCGACCACCCCGACATGCGCAAAGTGCCCGGCGTGGATTTTTCCTCAGGCTCGCTCGGTCACGCGCTTTCCGCGGGTTTCGGGATGGCGATGGGCGGACGAATGCAAGGCAAGGATTTTCACGTGTTCGTCGTCTTGGGCGACGGCGAAATGCAGGAAGGCCAGGTTTGGGAGGCCGCGATGGCCGCGGCGCACCACAAGACCTCGCGCCTGGTGGCGATTGTCGATCGAAACGGTTTTCAGCTTGATGGCGCCGTGGACGACGTCATCGGCGTAGAGCCCCTGGATGAGAAATGGCGGGCCTTCGGATGGGAGGTCCACGTCGTCGACGGGCACAACCTCTACGACCTCACCACCGTCTTAAGAAAAATCACGGCGGACACCAGCCGGCGCGCGCCCGTTTGTGTGATCGCGAAGACCGTCAAGGGCAAGGGCGTTTCATTCATGGAAACCGACCTTGGCTGGCATCTCGGCTATCTTGCGCCCCCCGACGCCGAGCGGGCCGTTCAGGAAATCATGAGCAGAGAGATCTAGCGATGGCCGCAACCTTGTCGCCAGATTCGTGGCAATATCGCCAGCTCAACGCCAACACGCCGGGGCTGAATTATCTTTCCGACGCTTTGATCAAGCTGGCCGAGGCAGGCCATCCGGTCGTCGCGGGCTCCGCGGACCTGCAATATTCCAACGGCCTTGCCAGATTCGCGGCCCGTTTCCCGGACCGGTTCATACAATTCGGCATTTCGGAGCAGAACATGGTGACCGCGGCGGCCGGGCTCGCGACGACCGGCATGGTGCCCTTTGTGGCGACGTTTGCTTCGTTTCTGGGGCTGCTGTGCTGCGAACAGATACGCATGGACGTCGCCTATTGTGGCCAGCCGGTCCGCCTGATCGGGCATCATACCGGCATTTCGCTGGGCTTTTACGGCGCCTCCCACCACGCGACGGAAGATATCGCGACCATGCGTTCGATCGCCGGTCTGACGGTCGTCTCGCCCGCCGACGGTCCCCAGCTCGCGGCCGCGATCGCCGCCTCGGTCGACCATGACAAGCCGATCTATTTCCGCATTGGGCGTGGGCGGGAGCCGATCGTCTATCCGGACGACACGGCCTTCGCGTTCGGCAAGGCCATCGCGCACGGTTGCGGGGAAGAGCTTGCCATTATCGCTTGCGGACTGCCGGTTCACCCGGCCATCGAGGTGGCAAAGAAGCTGAACGCCGAAGGACGATCCATTGGCGTGATCGACATGCCGACCATCAAGCCGATTGACCGCGAGGCCATCATCGAGGCGGCCAGCCGCGCGCGCGTCATGATGACGGTGGAGGAGCACAACATCGTTGGCGGACTTGGCGCCGCCGTCGCCGAAGTGCTCTGCGATGAAGGCATGGGAGTGAAGCTTGTGAGACACGGCATTCGCGACGAGTACAGCCTCATCGCACCGCCGACACACCTGTATGCCCATTACAAGCTTGATGCCGCCGGCATCGAAGACACGGTTCGGGCGATCATCGGTTAGTCCCAAAACGCCATCAATTCCTCGCTCGTGCGCCGGCTTATCCCGGACAACTACTGCGCCGTGCTCGGCAGCCACAGCACCAGCCCAGGAATCGCAATGAGCACAAGCACCTTGACGACGTCGGCTGCAACGAATGGCAGAACACCGCGATAGATCGTCGGCAGCGGCACGTCGGGCGACAGGCTCTTCAACGTAAAGAGATTGACGCCAAAGGGCGGCGTGACGACCCCCATTTCCACCAGAACCACCATCATCACCCCCCACCAGATCGGATCGTAGCCGAGGTTGACGACGATGGGAGCAACCAGCCCGGCGGTGATGATCATCACCGTGATCGAATCCATCACCGTGCCAAGGACGATATAGAGCAGCACCAAGACCAGGATGATCGCGAGGGGCGGGAGGCCGGAATTGCCGACAGACTCGATGAGGAAGGTCGGCAGACCGGATATGCCCATGAAGAAAGAGGTCAGCAGGGCGCCGATGATGAGGACATACAGCATGGCAACCGAGCGCGTCGTCTCGGCGGCCACCTGCCACACCCCGCCGCGGCCGAGCTTGCCACGGACCAGGGCCATCAAGAACGTGAGGGCGGCTCCGACCGCGGCCGCCTCGGTGGCCGTGAAAATCCCGCTGTAAATCCCTCCGATGACGGCGATGAAGACAGCCATCACGCCCGCGCCACGCACGAGGGCACCGATCAACTCGCGCAGGCTGAACTCGTCGCGGCCCGGCGCGGAACTCGGCTGCCATCGCACGTAGACGGCGATTGCGACCAGGTAGAGCAGGACGGTCAGGGCGGCAGGAACCAAGATCGCGATGTAGAGCGTGCCGATCGATTGCTCGACAAGAATGGCGTAGAGCACGATGACCGTGGATGGCGGGACAAGCTGTCCAAGCGTTGCCCCCGCCGCCACGCACCCCGTTGCCAGAGCCGGCGAATAGCCGCGGCGCCGCATTTCCGGCAAGGCGACCGCGCCGATGGTGACGGCGGTGGCAATCGAGGAGCCGGTCAGGGCGCCGAACCCGGCGCAGCCGCCGACCGTCGCCATGGCCACGCCCCCGCGCTGAGAACCAACCGCGGCGTGCGCTAGGCGGTAGAGATCGGCCGACATGCCGCTGACCGTGGCAAAGCTGCCCATCATCAGGAACAGCGGAATGAGCGCGAGATCCGGATTTGTGATCAATCCCACCGTCTCGGACCCGGCCACGCCCAGCGATTTCTGCGTCCCGACAAGAAGGCCGGTCCCCAGAATGCCGACCAAAGCCAAGGCGACGCCCACCGGAATCATGAGGAGAACAAGGATCCACAGGAGAGCAAACAGCGCGAGTGCCGTTGTGATCGGATATGGCGCGATCATGGGTGAAACACGATCGATGATGAGACCGGCGGCCACCGTGCCGGCCACGGCGAGGGCTATGACGAGCGCGGCATGGTGCGCCAGCGCGGACGCTCGCGCGCGCCGGCCGTGGCCTGTGGCGGACGAAGACGGCTCCGGCCCGGCGCCGCGCGAAACAGCTCGCTCGAAACTCGACAAGGTCGCAATGAGCTGCACCGGCAGGCAAGCCGCGACGAGAAGCGCAATCGCCCACAGGAAGGGCGGAACCGGCAGCTGGTAGATAACCGTAATCTCGCCGAAGCGCGTCGCCTGGAGGGCCTGCACGCCGCACCGCCACGCCAGCAGCCCAACCACAACAAGCAGAAAAAACGCGCCAAGGAACTCCAGCCAGGCGCCCAGCCGAGGACTGAACCACTTCTCCAAAAGTTCGACGTGAATGTTCGATCGCTGCGCCAGGCCGCTCGGAAGAACGGCCGCGATAGCGACGGCAAACACGGTCTGCAGGATTTCGTTTGAACCCGGAATGGGCGATTGAAGGATCGCTCGGAAGAAAACAACATCGACCGTCGTCAAGACTCCGATGATCAGCATTCCGACAACCGCGATGAGCGCGACCCGCTGGGTCGCCGCGATGCTCGCCTCTTCGAGGCGACGGAGAGTCTGGACATTCAGATCATGATGCATGCCAGCGCTGGGTCCTTGGCGTGCGTCTGTGCATCTTGCTCACCGAGCGTAGGCGTACCACGAAAAGATCGGCGAGCAATCTGCGAGGCATGCACCGAAACGACCTGACGATCGAGTTAATGACCGGCGCCTGTCAATTCCGTGCGTTCAAACGCGTGCCACGCGTGCGACCGCCTGATCGATGGCGCCGAAAATCGAGCTGCCGTTGCGGTCAAGCATCTCGATGCGAACGCGGTCTCCGAAGCGCAGGAACGGGGTGCGCGGAGCGCCATGTTCGAGCATTTCGATCACCCGCCGCTCGACAAGGCAACTCGCTCCCCGTTTGGGATCGTCATTGGCCACGGTTCCGCTGCCGATGATCGAACCGGCGCTCAGCGCGCGCGTCTTGGCGACATGGGCAATCAGGCGATCGAATCCGTGCTCCATCGCGCCGGCGTCCGGCTCGCCGAACAGCGTTCCGTTCACATAGGACCGCAAGGGCAGGTGCACGCGAAAGTTCAACCACGCGTCCTGCAATTCGTCCGGGGTGACGGCGACGGGCGAGAAGGCGCTCGCAGGCTTGGACTGCACAAAGCCAAATCCCTTGGCGAGTTCGTCCGGGATGAGGTTTCGCAACGAGACATCGTTGCACAGCATGATCAGGCAGATGTGCCCGCCGGCCGATGCAGCCGTTGTGCCGTACCGCACGGCGTCGGTGATGACGGCAACTTCGGCCTCGTAGTCGATCCCCCAGTCTTCCGTGGCCGCCGGAATCGCATCGGTGGGCGCCAGGAAGCAGTCCGATGCGCCCTGGTACATCCACGGCTCTTCGGAAAACCGCTCCGGCACGGGCTTCCCAATCCACTTGCCCATTCGTTCCGCGTGGGCGCGATAGACACTGCCGTCACACCATTGGAACGCGCGGGGGAGCGGGGAAAGCGCGTGCGCAGGGTCGAACGGCTCGACGTTGGGGCACTTGCCGGCCATGAGCTGGTGGAATCGTTGCTCAAGGCGCGGCCGGCTGCTGTGCCAGTCGTCGAGCGCCGCCTGCAGCGTCGGCGCGATGTCAGCGGCACGGACCATGCGCCGCAAGTCGCGGGCAACGATCACAAGTTCGCCGTCCGGCTGTCCTGAGCGCAGGGAGGCAAGTTTCATCACATCCTCCATCTCGATCTTGGTCGGTCGGATGCAGCGGCGCGGCGACCTCGGCAGTCAATCACCGTTCGTCACTCCTCAAGCCCGACCCCGTACTCGTCCTGGGCGGCCTGACGCGAAACATATCCGTCCCGCAGATCGCCGAGCACGCGCTGGCGGTCGCGCTCCTGCGGCGGCCCATAGCCGCCGCCCCCGGCGGTCAGCACCCGCACGCAATCGTCGGGCTTGAGGTCGACTTCCCCCTTGGTGAGCACGATCGGATCGGCGTCGCCGCGCACGATCTCCACGCGGCCGGCCGCTCCCTCCCTGCCGCCGTCCAGTCCCCACGGCCGGCACTTCGTGCGCTCGATGCTGACGACCAGATGGCAGGGCGCGAGCACGCGGTATCTCTTCTCCACTCCCAGCCCGCCGCGAAAGCGCCCGGCCCCGCCCGAGTCCTGCCGCAGGCGGACGCATTCGACGATGTAGGGATGGGAGGCCTCCTGAAGCTCGACGGGAACTTCCTTGGTGTCGCCGTGGGCGTTCGATCGAAACGGGCCCGGACCGTCCCGATCGCGTGCCGCCCCCCAGCCGCCGATGGTCGATTCGAGATGTTGAAACCAGCTCCCGTCGCCAGGCATGCGGCCGGTGATGACGTGCACGCTGTAGGTCCCGTGGTGGGCCGCCGGCACCCGCTCAGGCAGGGCTGGGGCCAGCGCGCGCAGGATGGTGTCGACGACGGTCGGAATCGAGAAGCCGGACCCGCCGATCGGCGCGGTCGGACCGGCGCTCAGGAACTTTCCCGGCGGACACACGATGTTGATCGGCCGGTAGGCGCCGTCGTTGGCGGGCTCGTGAGGCGCGAACAGGTACTTGCAGGCAATGCGCGCAGCCGCCACCGCGCCGCCCTCGTATCCGGCATTGAGCGGCCCGCGCAGCTGATCGGCGATGCCGCTGTAATCGATGGTGATCTCGTCGCCCGCGATCTTTACCGCGATGTCGATCGGGACAGGCTGGTCGCGGGTGATCCCGTCATCGTCGAGGAAGGAGGCGGCGCGATAGACGCCATCCGGGATGCGCCGGATGCAATCGCGCATCGCCCGCTCCGACTTGCTCCAGAACATCTCGACGGCGGCCCGCATCTCGGAGCTGCCATAGCGGCGCGCCAGCTCCAGAATCATGTCTCGACCGGCCAGGCAGCCGGCGAGCTGAGACTCCAGATCGCCGAGCACCAGTTTTGGAAACCGGGTATTGGACTCGATGATGCGGTAGATTTCCTCCACGCGCCTGCCGCCGGCGAGAAGCTTCACCGTCGGGAACTGGATGCCTTCCTGGAACACATCGGTGGTATAGGGCGATTGGCAGGAACCGACCGTGATTCCGCCGACATCGAGCCAGTGCATCACGATGACCATGAATCCGAGCAATCCGGCGTCGGCGGCGGACGTCCGCACCGGCGTGTACATCACCACGTTGTTGAGGTGTTGCCCCATGGTGGCGGCACAATTCGATATGACGACATCGTCCTGCTGCAAACGGTCCTTGCCGTAGATCCTGAGGCCGTCCTTGACAGCGGCGCACAGAGCGTTGGCGCAGAAGATCGGCAGGCCACCCTTGCACTGGGAGATCAGGCGGCCGTCGGCATCGACGATGCCGACCGCATAGTCCTTGTATTCCGAAATCAGGAAACTGTAGGCGGTGCGGGTGACATTCTTGTCGACAAGATTCGGAATGGCGGACAGGCCATGCATGATGATTTCAGCGGTGATGGGGTCGACCGCGGGGCTCACCGTGTCCATCGCAGCAGGTCGATTCATGGCGCCTCGCGCGGTCCTCGCGTGTTGCTCAGGTAAGGTCGATCCGCAGCTCACCAAGATGGCCGACCTCAAGCCGCTCACGAGGGCCGATCACGGTGGTTGCTCCGAATTCCTCCACCACCGCCGGCCCGGCGATCGCGGCCCCGAGCGCAAGGCCCTGTCGGTGATGAATTCCTGCAGACAGCCGGGCGCCCTGTTCGAGAAAATAGACGTCGCGGGCCCTCACCGGCGCGGACTGCGCCAGCGTGCCGGCGCGGTGCAGATGACTTAAGCTCGGCCGATCGCTCGGAACATATCCTGCCACCCGCAGGCCGATGATCTCCATGGGGTTGTCATCGGCCAATCCGTAGATTTTCCGATAGCGTTCGATGAAGATCGCGCGGATTTCCGCGGCTCGTTCGCGGCCGTCCAGTCCGATTCGAATCGCGTGCCGTTGCCCTTTGTAGCGCATGTCCGCCTGGCGCTCGTAGGCGATGCCGTCGGTCTTGAAATCGCGCTGCAAGGCGGCCTGCACCTTGCCTTGCAGGCTTGTAAGCTCGGCTTGCAGCGTGTTTTCGATTCCGTCCGTGACATCGACTAGAAAATTCTGCGCCTCATCGACCCGCGCATCGGCCAGCAGCATGCCCAAGGCGGAGAAATTTCCCGCCTCCGGCGGCACGATGACGCGCCTGATATTGAGTTCCCGCGCCAGGCTGACCGCGTGCAGCGGCCCGGCTCCGCCGAAGGCAAAGAGCACGTAATCGCGCAGGTCCTTGCCCCGCTCGATCGTGATCTCCTTGATCGCCGTCGCCATCTGCGCGTTGGTGAGCGCGACGATCCCGCTCGCCAGGCTGTCCGGAGATGAGCTGGGAGCGTAGCCAAGGCGATCTCCGACCATGGTCGTGAGCGCTTGAACGGCTGCCGGGCGGTCGAGGACGAGCGCGCCCGCCAGGAACGCGCCGGTACCGATTCGATCGAGAACCAGATTGGCGTCCGTCACGGTCGGCTCGCGGCCGCCGCGGCCGAAGCAGACCGGGCCGGGCTCGGAACCCGCGCTGCGCGGGCCGACATGCAGCCGGCGATGCTCGTCCACATAGGCGATGGAGCCGCCGCCGGTGCCGACCTCGACGATATCGAGAACCGGCGTCCGCACCGGGAAGCCGTACTCATAGCCGCCGACGTGATAGGAGGCATGGACGTCGAAATGCTGGTTTTCGAGCAGAGCGCATTTCGCCGTGGTGCCGCCCATGTCGAAGGCAATCAGCCGGTCGATCCCGAGCTCCTTGGCGTAGGCGGCGGCCCCGATGCAGCCGCCGATCGGCCCCGATTCCACCAGCGCGATCGGCTGCGCCTTCGCGCGCTCGACCGAAAGAATTCCGCCGTTGGACCCCATGAGGAAGAACTTGCCGCCAAATCCGCCGCCGCTCAGCCGGGTGTCAAAGCGCTCGATGTAGCGCCTTGCACGCAAGCCGACATAGGCGTTGGCGACGGCCGTCGACGTGCGCTCGTACTCGAACCACTCGCGCGACAGTTCCGTGCTGCAGGTGACGTAGAGGCTGGGCAGTCTCCGCCGCAGGTGCTCTGCGACCAGGTTCTCGTGGACGGGATTGCGGTAGGCGTTGATGAACGCGACGGCGACGGCATCCACGCCAAGATCGGCGAGCTTCGCCGCCACGCTCTCGAGTTCGTTGGCATCGGGCGCCTGAATGACATCGCC
>DATBWJ010000208.1:0-7236 GCA_036514935.1 Xanthobacteraceae bacterium | reverse complement strand
CCCCCTGCCGCTCGCGCGGCCGGCGATCGCGGCCGGACTCACGCTTGCGCTGCTCGAAACGCTCAATGATATCGGCGCCAGCGAATATCTCGGCGTGCATACACTCACGCTGTCGATCTTTACCACCTGGCTCAACCGCGGCAGCCTGCCCGGCGCCGCGCAGATCGCCTGCCTCATGCTGGTCGCTGTCGCCGCCTTGCTGGCGGTCGAGCGCCTCGGTTGGCGCCGCAGGGCATTCACCGGCCTCGATCAGCAGGCCCGCACGCCCCGCGCCGTGCTCAGCCGACGCGGGCGTTGGCTTGCAACGGCGGCCTGTCTCGTTCCGGTCACGTTCGGGTTCCTGGTGCCGGCCGGATTCCTCGCCAGCGAAGTGGTGGCGCGCGGCCTGCTTGTCGGCTTCGACAGCGCGCTCGTGCGCCATGCCGCAACGACCGTCGCGCTCGCCGCCGTCGCAACCACGCTGACGATTGCGTTCGGCTTCGGCGCGGCGGTGGCGGTGCGGCTCGTGCGGGATCCGCTCGCGGCGGCGTGCGTGGCGACGGCGGGGCTCGGCTACGCGCTGCCGGGAACGGTGCTGGCGCTCGGACTGCTGTCGCCGGTGATCGCAGTGGATGAGGCCGTCAATGCCCTGGTGGAACGGATAGCCGGGCGAGACGTCGGTCTAGTGATCATGGGCTCGGGGGCCGCGATCGTGGTCGCCTACGTCATCCGCTTCTTGTCGATCGCCATCGGCTTCGGCCAGGCTGGGTTCGCGCGCATCTCGCACGATCTCGACGACGCCGCACGCACGACCGGCGCGCGCGCTGCCGGCATGATCTGGACCATTCATCTGCCGCTCGCGCGGCCGGCGCTGTGGGGCGCCGCATTGCTGGTGTTCGTCGACTGTCTCAAGGAATTGCCGGCAACGCTCCTGCTGCGCCCGCTCAATGTCGAGACGCTGTCGACCTACGTCTACCAGTTCGCGACGCGCGGCAGTTTCGAGGAGGGCGCGTTGGCGGCGCTCCTCATCGTCGCCGTCGGCATCCCCGCGGTCATGCGCATGGTGCGCTATGCCGACGATGCCCTTCATGTCGCCGTGACCTCGCCGCCCGAGCCGCAACGGTGAGCGTGCCTTAGCGCGCCTGCCGGAGCGGCGCGGGATTAGCGCCGCCGCGCAAATCAGCTATGCTTGGCCGAATCGCCTCTGGCGGCCGGAGGAAGCATGGGTGCCGTCCGGGCTCTTGGCATGGCCATCGCGGTGGCCGCGGCCTTCCTCAGCGCAGCGCGCGCGGGGGAGCCGGTCGATTTGCTGCTGGTGCTGGCGACGGACGTCTCGCGCAGCGTCGATGCCGCCAAGTTCCAGCTCCAGCGCAACGGCTACGCCGCCGCCATCACCAATCCGCGCGTGCTCGATGCGGTCCGCTCCGGACCACACCGCCGCATCGCCGTGAGCTTCGCCGAGTGGTCCGGCGTCGCCGCCCAGAAGCTCGTCATCGACTGGACCCTGATCGACGGCTTCAAGGCGGCGCAGGAGTTTTCCAGCCATCTCCTCGAAGCGCAGCGGTCATTTGCGGAACGCACCTCGATCAGCGGCGGGATCGACTTCGCGATGGCGCAATTCGAGCGCGCGCCGTTTGAGGCGAGCCGCCGCACCATCGACGTGTCGGGCGACGGCACCAACAATTCCGGCCGCGACGTGACGTCGGCGCGCGACGAGGCGGTGGCCAAGGGCGTCACCATCAACGGCCTCGTCATCCTCAGCCAGCAGCCGCTGGCCTGGAATGCCGACCACACCAACCCGCCGGGCGGCCTCGAAGCCTACTACCGCAACAACGTCATCGGCGGGCCCGGCGCGTTCGTCATGGTGGCCGAGGATTTTAATTCGTTCGGCCAGGCGATCATCGCCAAGCTGATCGCGGAGATCGCGGCGCGCCCGCTCACCCGCCAGGCGGCGCGCTGAGTGCGCCGCGCGGCTCAGCCTCACGTCCGCAGCTCGGGCAGGTCGCGATAGAGCGCAAGCGCCTCGGGATTGGCCAGCGCCTCTGTGTTCTTGACCGGCCGGCCGTGCACGACTTCGCGCACGGCAAGTTCGGTGATCTTGCCCGACTTGGTGCGCGGGATGTCGGCAACCTGGAGGATCTTCGCCGGCACATGGCGCGGGCTTGCGCCGCTGCGGATTTTCGCGCGGATGCGTTCGCGCAGCGCCTCGTCGAGCGCCACCCCGTCCTTCAGGCGCACGAACAACAGCACCCGCACGTCGTTGTCCCAGTCCTGACCGACGGCGAGCGCTTCGATGACTTCGGGGATTTGCTCGACCTGGGCGTAGATTTCCGCCGTCCCGATGCGCACGCCGCCGGGATTGAGGGTCGCGTCGGAACGGCCGTGGATGATCAAGCCGCCGTGCCGCGTCCATTCGGCGAAATCGCCGTGATGCCAGACGCCTGGGAAGCGCTCGAAATAGGCGCTGCGATATTTCTTGCCCTCAGGATCGTTCCAGAACATCACCGGCATCGACGGGAACGGCCGCGTGCACACGAGCTCGCCCTTTTGTTCGCGGATCGGCTGGCCGTCAGGCGACCACACGTCCACCGCCATGCCCAGCGCGGGCGCCTGAATTTCGCCCTTCCATACAGGGGCGGTCGGATCGCCGAGCACGAAGCAGCCGATGATGTCGGTACCGCCGGAGATCGAGGCGAGATGCACGTCGGCCTTGATGGCGCGGTAGACGTACTCGAAGCTCTCCGGCGCCAGCGGCGAGCCGGTCGAGGTGACCAGCCGTAGCGCAGACAGATCGTGCGTGCGCGCAGGCGCAAGCCCGGCCTTGTTGCAGGCGTCGATATACTTGGCCGAGGTCCCGAACACCGTCATGCGCTCGGCCTGAGCGTAGTCCCACAGCGCCGCCGGCGTCGGCGCAAACGGCGAGCCGTCGTACAGGATCAGCGTCGCCTCGCTCGCAAGCCCGGAGATGAGCCAGTTCCACATCATCCAGCCGCAGGTGGTGAAATAGAACAGGCGGTCGCTCTCGTGCAGGTCGCACTGCAGGCGGTGCTCCTTGAGGTGCTGCAAGAGCGTGCCGCCCGCCCCGTGCACGATGCATTTCGGCACGCCGGTCGTACCGGAGGAAAAGAGGATGAAGACCGGGTGGTTGAACGGCAGCCGCCTGAATGCCGGCGGTCTGGGCGCGTAGGGCCGAATGAAGGCCTCCAGCGTGAAGGCGCGCGGCAGCGCCTTGGCGACGGAGTCGGCTTCGCCCAGGTAGGGAACGATCACGACCGTTGCTGCGCTGGCAAGCTGGCTGACGATGGTCGCGAGCTTATCCGCGATCGAAATCCGCTTGCCGTTATACCAGTAGCCATCAACGGCGATGAACGCCTTGGGCTCGATCTGGCCGAAACGGTCGAGCACGCCGCCCTCGCCGAAATCGGGCGAGCACGACGACCAGATGGCGCCGATCGAGGTTGCCGCCAGCATGGCCGCGGCGGTCTCGGGCAGGTTCGCCATCATGGCCGCCACCCGGTCGCCGGGACCGATGCCGGCGGCCTCCATGGCCTGCTGCAGCCGTGAGACGAGGGCCGACAGCTCTGCATAGCTCATGCGCGCGGCGGCGCGGTCCTCCCCGCGAAAGACCAGCGCCTCTCGCCCGTCCGATCGCCGCAACAGATTCTCCGCGAAATTGAGCGTGGCATCGGGAAAGAACGACGCGCCCGGCATGTTGTCGGCGTTGACGACGCGGCGCACGCCTTTCTCGCCGATCACGCCGCAGAAATCCCACACCGCATCCCAGAACAGGTCGGCGTGCGCCACCGACCAGGCGTGGAGCTGGCGATAGGATTTGAGCGCGAGACCATGCCGCCTTTTGATCTCGGCCATGAACGCTGCGAGGTGGGTAGCGGCGGCCCGTGATGGGCTGGGACTCCACAGCGGGGTTTCGGTCATGGCTCCTGTCCTCGCGGCTCAAGCGGCGCCAGCTTAACCACGGCCGCGGTCGCCGCGGAAGCCGCAACCTCGCCGGCGATGCCGGCCACGAAAGCGACACAGAGGCCGGTCAGGTTGCAGCTTCCACGCCGGCCGGTATAGTCCGCGCGCCGGTTAAGCGACATTCCGGGAACTTGCACGTGACCGCGGCGGCTGGATTCAAACGCCTGGGAATCGCCATCGTCGCCGTGGTGGCCCTCGGCCTGGCCGCGGTGGCAGCATCCTCCTGGCTGATTTCCGCTGATTCGGCGCGCGAGGCGGTGAAGGCGCAGATCCGGCTGGCAACGGGCCTTGACCCGGTCATCCGCGGGCCGGTGACGGTTTCGATGTTCCCCCCCGACACCGTCGAACTGGCCGATGTCGTGCTCGCCGAGAGCGACCGGCCGGCGCTCGCCGCCGACAAGCTGACCGCGCACCTGCGTCTGTTGCCGCTGCTCGTCGGCCGCATCGACATCTCGTCCATCTCGCTTCTGCGGCCGCGCATCGCGCTCACGTTCGAACCGGGCGGCCACTCGAATTGGGCCGCGCTCATCGACGCGCTCGCGCGCGCGCTCAAGCCCAATGCCGACCGCGCGGCGCTGTCGCTGTCGGAAATCCGCATCGAGGACGGCATCATCCACATCGACGAGCCCGGCCGCGAGCTCGCGGAGAAGCTGACCAAGGTGGACATCTCGCTCGCCTGGCCGTCGATCGCCAAGACGTTCGGCGCGACCGGCCGTTTCACATGGCGCGGCGAGCCCTTTGAAGCGAGTCTGGCCATCGGAGACTTCTATCCGGCCCTGATCGGCGAGCCGTCGGGCCTGAAGTTCCGCGTGGCCGGCGCGCCGTTCAAGCTCGCCTTCGACGGCACGACCAGCAACCGCCCGAGCCTCAAGATCGACGGCACGCTCGCCGCCGATGCCCCCTCGCTCCGCAACGCGCTGCGGTGGATGGGCCATCAGCCGCCGCCGGGCGGCGGCCTCGGCCGGCTCGCGCTCAAGGCGCAGGCCAACGCCGTCAGCGGCACGCTTGCGCTCTCCAACGTCAACATCGAGATCGACGGCAACGCCGCCGAGGGCGCGCTCACCTATGCAAGCGAGGACCGCCGCATCGTCAAGGGAACGCTTGCCGTCGAGGGGCTCGATCTGACCCCCTACCTCTCGACGTTCCAGCTCTCGGCGGCGAACGAGCGCGAATGGGACAAGATGCCGATCACGCTGGACGCGCTTGACGGCATCGACGTCGACCTGAGGCTGTCGGCGGCGCGGGTCACGATGGGCAACGCCAAGCTTGGGCGCACCGCCGTCGCCGCCAATCTGCACGGCGGCAGGCTGACGCTGACGATCGGCGAATCGCAGGCGTTCGGCGGCTCGATCACCGGATCGCTCGCCCTCGCAAGGTTGCAACGCGGCGCCGACGTCAAGTCGCAAATGCAGTTCGTCAACGTCGATCTCGACGCCTGTCTCGGCGAGCTGTTCGGCATCCGGCGGATCGAAGGCAAGGGCAATCTCGGCTATGCGATCGAGGCAAGCGGAACGAGCGTCGACGCCATCACGCGCACGCTTTCTGGCACGGCGACGCTGACGGCGACCAACGGCGCACTGACCGGCCTCGATATCGAGCAGTTGCTGCGCCGGCTCGAGCGCCGGCCGCTGTCGGGCGCCGGCGATTTCCGCAGCGGCCGCACCCCCTATCAGCGGCTCAAGGTCGCGCTGACCATCTCGCAGGGGACCGCCACCGTCGAGGACGTGCTGCTTGAAGGCTCGGCGTTGCGGCTCGTGCTGGCCGGCTCGGCATCCATTCCGGGGCGCGACGTGGACCTGCGGGGCACCGCGCATCTGGTCGCGGGCGGCAGCGATGCGACCGGTTCCTTCGAACTGCCCTTTGTGGTGCAGGGCCGCTGGGACGACCCGCTCATGCTGCCGGATCCTCAGATCCTCATTCGCCGCTCGGGCGCGGCGGCGCCGCTGCTCGATGCCGTGCGCGGCCGCAGTGCCCGCGACACGGTGCGCTCGGCAATCGACCGGCTCACCGGCGGCCCGTCTCCGCGCTCGGTTCCCGGCGGGGCGCAGCCCTGACCTCTGGCGGATGCTGCCAGCGCGTCGCGCGGACGTGCGATCCGTCGCGCCTTACGCCGCCAGCGGTCCGGCCTTGGCGCCGCCGCCCCGGCGCGCCAGCGCGGCGGCGGCAAGGACGGCGAGCGCCACGATCGCGACCATGACGGTGCAGATCGCGTTGATCTGAGGTTTTACGCCCAGCCGGACCTCGGAATAGATGCGAATCGGCAGCGTGGTCGCGCCCGGCCCGGTCGTGAAGCTGGCGATGATGAGATCGTCAAGCGACAGCGAGAACGCCAGCAGGAAGCCGGCGATCACCGCCGGCGCCGCCAGCGGCAGGGTGACGGTGAGGAGCGTGCGCAGCGGCGGGCAGCCGAGGTCCATGGCGGCCTCTTCGAGACTGCGGTCCATGCCGGCAAGACGCGACTGCACGATGACGGTGACGAAGCACATCGTCAGCGTCGTGTGCGCCACGGTGACGGTCCAGAACCCGCGGTCGACGTTCATCGCCACGAACAAGAGCAGCAGCGAAAGCCCGGTGATGACCTCCGGCATGACAAGCGGCGCAAAGATCATGGCCGCGAGCGGCGTGCGCCCGAAAAAGCGCCCGCGCCGGGCCAGTGCCAGCGCCGCGCAGGTGCCGAGCACGGTGGCGGAAGCGGCGGACACCAAGGCGATCAACACCGAGATGCGCGCCGCGTCCAGCATGGCCTCGTCCTCGATCAAGGCGCGGTACCAGCGCGTCGACCAGCCGCCCCACACGCTGACAAGCTGCGAAGCGTTGAACGAATAGATCACCAGAATGGCGATCGGCAGGTAGAGGAACGCAAGGCCGAGCGCGAGCGTCACGATGTTGAAGGAGGACAGCCGCTTCATCGCCCGCCCTCGATCTCGCGCACGCTCAGCTTCTCCCACAGCGCGATTGGACCGACCAGCACGCACACAAGCACGACCGCAATGGCCGAGGCGATCGGCCAGTCCTTGTTGCCGAAGAACTCGGTCCACAGCGTCTGGCCGATCATCATGGACTCGGAGCCGCCGAGCAGGTCGGGCACCACGAATTCGCCGACGATCGGGATGAAGCACAAGAGCGCACCGGCGGCGACGCCCGGCAGCGAGAGCGGCACCGTGACGCTCCAAAAAACCCTCCAGCGGGGAGCGCCGAGATCGGCAGCCGCCTCGATCAGTGTCTCGTCCATCTTCTGCAGCGTCGCGTAGAGCGGCAGCACCATGAACGGCAGATAGG
>DATBWJ010000207.1:0-4397 GCA_036514935.1 Xanthobacteraceae bacterium | reverse complement strand
CCGCCGAAGCAATCCAAACGAGAAGGGGATCGCCGCTCCCGCTACGGGCACGGGTGGCGCAGGCCGTCGTAGCCAAGATAGGTCTGGGTCACCGGATCGTAGGAGCGGTAGCGCCGCGCGCAGTAGGCGATGGCGTCGGCGATCTCCGGCGGCACCGGCGCGTAGAGCGGCGGCGCATAGGTGACGACCGGGCCGCAGTAGCGCGGCGCCACCACGATCCACGCACCGTCGCCCCGCTGCACGTAGCAGCCGCCTCGCCAGTGGTAGTAGCCGCTCCGCCGGCGCTGGCCTTCCGCCGCGATGATCGCACCGGTAGTCGCGCCGATGATGGCGCCGATGGCCGCGCCGGACCGGCCGCCGGCGGCGCCGCCGATGATGGCGCCGGCCGCTCCGCCGAGCAGGCCGCCGATGAGCGGTTCCTGCGCCGCCGCCTCCTGAGCCGGCAGGGCCAGGGCAAACGCCAGCGCGACCGCAGCCGCAAATCTGCGCAGTGGCGGCCAAGAGCCGGTCGCGCGCGCGGCGAACGGGCGATGCTCGCGCCCGTCAGCGCCGATCATGTCAGCCATGGGAAATCCCTCGTTGGTTGCCGCTGGAGCATTTTCCGGCGAAGTGGGAACCGGTTCGCCGTAGAGAATGCGACAAACGAAAAAAGCTACCGCGGTTTACGATTCAACCGAAGCGGAAACTGCGCCTCTCCATGGGCGCAGCCTGCGCACACGGCATTGATCCAGCGCAAACGTCGATCGCGCGGGCTTTGCCGGGCGGCGACAGGGCCGCGCGAAAGCCTGGCCGTGATGGATTTCGCGCGCGCGCCGTCCGGGCTAAGCTTGGTGCGCGCACGCTTGGCAAGGCGCGGCCCGCCGCGCCCGGCGCCGGCGGTCCTGCGCCCATGCCGGAACAGGAGGAGACACCGGTGCAATTTACCGTTGGATTCAAGCTGCAGGAGAAGATGGACCACGTCACCGTGGACGGAGAAGACGCCCTGATTGCCGCCCTCAAGGTCAAGGCGCAGCGCCCGCAGGCGCTGATCACCTATGTTCGTCCGCAGAATCGCCGCGGCGACACGCGCCATCCGGCCCAGGGGCTTGGTCGCGAGCGCCACTGACGCGCGCGATCCCGGCAGCGCGAAGCGCTGTGCCGAGCTTGACCGGCGCAAGCATTGGCGCGTGCAGGGCTCGCCGCGATCTTCGGGCTGCGGGCGAGGCGCAGGACGGCGTTGCAGACAATGCGCGGACGGGGACCGGCCGGCGATTGCCGCGGCCGAGGGGCGGCGCCGTGCCTCTCCGCAGGGAATTGCGTCGATGCGCCCGCAATGGCGCCGGTATTAGCTGCGCTCAACCCATCCCACGGGCTACGGCATGGACTGCTGCTTGGTCACGGTGCGGTTGATCGAGTGCTCGCCGAAGAAGATCGTGCGGTTGAACATATAGAGAAAAGCGACGAACAGGACCAGCGTCGCGGCAATGATCACCGAGGCCAGGTTGCGCGAGAGAATTGGTTGCGGGCACCTTCGTTTCAGCTTGCATGAAGCCCCCGGTCGGGACACTTCGAATTACGGTGACGGATTACGAGACCACGAGATTACGCGATTGCGGTGACAGTATCGGCGGTGTCAGAGCGCATGCCGGTCAGCGCCGCCGAAATTGCCCGCGCGCGGGCGCCCGGCGCGCCGACGCCGCCCGCTCATCCTTGTGGCGGAAGATCACGCGGCCCTTATCGAGATCGTACGCCGACATTTCCACCGTCACGCGGTCGCCTGCGAGTGTCTTGATGCGGTGCTTGCGCATCCTGCCGGCGGTATAGGCGATGATTGTGTGCCCATTGTCGAGTTGCACGCGAAACCGCGTATCGGGCAGCAGTTCGGTGACGAGGCCCTCGAGTTCGATCAGGTCTTCCTTCGCCATGGTGCCTCCGCCTAAGCGCCGGCCGCCGCAATGATGCGGCAGCCGGCTTCGCGGGAGGGTACAAGCCCTCGCGCTATGCAAGACGTCAGACGGTCTCGATCCTGCCGACCGCGACCTTGCCCGAACGCGGATCAGACTGGGTATCGAAGGCGACCTTCTGGCCTTCGCTCAGGTTGGCGATGCCCGCGCGCTCGAGCGCAGTGGCGTGAACGAAGACGTCCTTGCCGCCGTCATCCGGTTGGATGAAGCCGAAGCCTTTTTGGTGGTTGTAGAACTTAACTGTGCCCTGGGTCATTGAGTGTCCTTTCACTTGACAGCGTGCACGTCGGATCACACAGGCGCAACGTCGCGTCTGCTTCCGGGGTTGTCGAATCTGGAGAGAGGTCCTGAAACGTGCGCCAGCAAGCAAGCGGCGGAGCGGCCCAGTGGTCCGGCCAAATATCGATACCCCCATATATAGGTCGGAGGTCGAAATTGCAAGGCAATTCGAGATGACGTGGCGCAACCCGCGCTCGGCCGACCTCAGTTCGCCTTGATGTTGGCCTCGGCGATGATGCGGCTGTAGTCGTCCACCATCCGCTTCAGGTAGGCACCGAATTCCGGTCCGCAGATGCCGACCGGAAATACGCCGTGCTTGGCGAGTTTCGGCGCCATCTCGGGCGCCTTGATCGCATTCATGAACCAGCCGGCCA
Organism: Xanthobacteraceae bacterium; assembly: GCA_036514935.1. GTDB lineage: Bacteria > Pseudomonadota > Alphaproteobacteria > Rhizobiales > Xanthobacteraceae > DATBWJ01. The sequence continues at coordinate 1,801 of DATBWJ010000207.1, read as the reverse complement.
GCTTGGCGAGCGTCGGCGGCGGCGTCTTGGCCGGCGCGACGATGCCGTAGAAAATGTCCGCCTCGTAATTGGAAAGGCCGGTCTCGATGAGCGTCGGCACCGCCGGCAGCGTCGCGACTCGCTTGGCAGCGGTGGTTACCAGCCCGCGCAGGGTGCCCGACTGCAGGTGCGCGACCACCGTCGGGTAGTCGGCCCACACCGCCGTCACGTGGCCGCCCAGCAGCGCGTTGATCGCGGGCGCGTTGCCGCCATACGGCACGTAGGTCGCGTCAATCTTTGCCGCGCGCTTGAGCACCTCGATGGCGACGTGCAGGGACGACGCCGGCCCGCCGCTCGCGAACACCACGCTGCCCGGCTTGGCGCGCGCGGCCGCGATGAGGTCGTCGAGAGTCTTGTAGGGCGAGGAGCCCTGGACCACTAGCACCATCGGCGTCATCGCGAGATAGCAGACCGGCTCGAAGCTGCCCGTCACGTCGTAGTTGCCCTTCTTGAGGGCGGGATTGACCACAAACGAATTGCCCACGAACAGCACGGTGTTGCCGTCGGGTGCCGCGCGCGCGACGGCTTCGGTGCCAACCAGCGTACCGCCGCCCGGCCGGTTCTCCACCACGACCGTTGGGCCTTGCTGCTGGCCGATCTGCTCGGCCAACAGGCGGGAGAGGATGTCAGGGCCGCTGCCGGGCGTATAGGGAGCCACGAGCTTGATCGTCTGCGACCATGCGCTGTCGACGGCAAGCATCGACAGGACGGCCGCAAGATACGCCCCTGCAAGATTTCTGAGCAAGGTCATGGAAGCCCCCGCGCAATGAGTTCTTTGACTGCACGCGCCAGCGTGAGCCGTTTCGGCGCCGGCCGCAAGAGGACGCTCGGCCGCATGGACGCGCCCCCTCGCACCGAGAGCCCGTCGTTAGGACCTGTTCCCACTTGGGCCGACCGGCACCAGCGGGCATGTAGGCGCACTCAGGCATCCCCGCTCGATTTCAAGTGGCGAGGTGTTGCTGGAAGAACGCGACGGTGCGCGGCCAGGCCGCCTCGGCTGCTTCGCGGTTGTACTCGCCCATCTCCGGATGCGCGTCGTTGACGAAGGCATGGTTGGCGCCTTCGTAGAGATGGAGCTCATAAAACTTGTGGCCGCGCTCGAGCGTGCGCGTGATGCGGTCGATCTCCGAGCGCGGGGTGACGACGTCGGCGGTCCCATAGTGGATCAGGAGGGGACAGCCTATCTGTTCGATCTCGCTCGCGTCGGGATAGATGCTCGGAAAATAGATGACGCTGGCGCTAAAAAACTCGCTGCAGCGTCCGGCGGCCAGCAGGGCCAGTCCGCCCCCCATGCAGAAGCCGAGAACTCCCACCTTGCCGGCCACGAACGGCAGGCCGCGCAAGTAGGGCACGGCGGCGATGATCTCCCCGACGGCCTGGTCGATGTCGAGCGCGGTCTTGAGCCCGGCCGCCTCCGCCGGCTGCCCGGTGACTGTGCCGTGATAGATGTCGGGCACCAGCACGACCATCCCCTCGCGGGCGAGCCGGCGGCTCAGCTCGCGCACGTGCTCTTCGAGCCCCCACCATTCGTGGCCGATGATCACCGCCGGCCAAGGGCCGCGCGCCGTGGGGTGGCTGAGATAGGCGTGCACCCCCGCGCTGCCGCAGGTGTAGAAGGCGTGCAAGGACACGATCCGCTCGGCCATTCCCCGCTCCCCATCCTCGCCGACTTATCCCGCTCGTCTCATCAGGGACATCCACGGCAACGTCAATGGCCATGACCCGCTGCCGTCCCCCGATGAGGCCTGCGCCGGGGCGGGGG
>DATBWJ010000206.1:0-10139 GCA_036514935.1 Xanthobacteraceae bacterium | reverse complement strand
CGCCCGCGGGCGGCACGTAGATGACGCTCGCATCGCAGTTCGTCGCCGCCTTGGCCTCCGCCACGGTGTCGAACACCGGCAGGCCGAGATGGGTCGAGCCGCCCTTTCCCGGAGAGGTACCGCCGACCATGTTCGTGCCGTAGGCGATCGCGGCCTCCGAATGGAACGTGCCGTTCTTGCCGGTAAATCCCTGGCAGATCACCCGCGTGTCGCTATCGATGAGGATGGCCATTAGGGCTGGTCTCCGCCGTGCCGCCTGCTCCCATCTTCCCAAGACGGGGAAGGCAGCAGGCGATGGGCGTTGGGAGTAGAGCGGACCATTCTCATGCGCCCCTCACCGCCTTGACGATTTTCTGCGCGGCGTCGTCGAGATCGTCCGCGGTCGTCACGTTGAGGCCGGAGCGGGCGAGGATTTTCGTGCCCTTGTCCACGTTGGTTCCTTCGAGCCGCACCACGAGGGGCACGCGCAGGCCGACTTCCCTGACGGCGGCGACCACGCCCTCCGCGATCACGTCGCAGCGCATGATGCCGCCGAAAATGTTGATCAGAATGCCCTTCACCTTGGGGTCCGAGGTGATGATCTTGAAGGCGGCGGCAACCTTCTCCTGGCTCGCCCCGCCGCCGACGTCCAGGAAGTTCGCCGGCTCCTCGCCGTAGAGCTTGATGATGTCCATGGTCGCCATGGCGAGGCCGGCGCCGTTGACCATACAGCCGATGGTGCCGTCGAGCGCGATGTAGCTTAGGTCGTGCTTGGAGGCCTCGATCTCCTTGTCGTCCTCCTCGCTGAGATCGCGCAGGGCGACGATGTCGGGATGGCGGTAGAGCGCGTTGTCGTCGAAGGCGATCTTGGCATCCAGGCACAAAAGCTGGCCGTCATCGGTGATCGCCAGCGGGTTGACCTCCAGCAGGTTCATGTCCTTCTCAGTGAACGCCGCGTAGAGCCTGGCCAGCAGGACGCCCATCTGCTTGTGCTGGTCGGCGGTGAGGCCGAGCGCCTTGGCGAGGCGCAGCGCGTGGTGCGGGCAGATGCTGGTCGCCGGATCGACGGTCAGGGTGACGATCTTGTCGGGCGTCTCGCGCGCGACCTTCTCGATGTCCATGCCGCCCTCAGTCGAGGCGACGATGGCGATGCGCGATTTGGCGCGGTCGACCAGCATGGAAAGATAGAGCTCGCGACCGATCGCCGAGCCGTCCTCGATGTAGAGCCGGTTGACCTGCTTTCCCTTCGCTCCGGTCTGGTGGGTGACGAGGATGGCGCCCAGCAGCCGCCGCGCCTCCCGCTCGACCTCGGCAATCGAGCGCACCACCTTGACGCCGCCGGCCCTGCCGCGGCCGCCGGCATGGATCTGCGCCTTGACCACCCAGACCGGGCCGCCGAGCTCACGCGCCGCCTTGACCGCCTCCTCGACCGAGAAGGCGGCAACGCCGCGCGGCACCGGCACGCCGAACTCGTGCAACACCGCCTTGGCCTGGTACTCGTGGATGTTCATGCCGACGTCCTGAACCTAGTCGTCCGAGCCGCCGAGGCGTGGCGTTGCACGGGCCGCCGAAGCGCCGGCGACCCGGCGATCCCGACCGCCAACGCAGCGCCCGGGCGCCGCGCCGCCGCCGGGACCAGGATCATCATTTGGCGAGAGCCGGCGCGATGGTCTTGCACGCCTCGACGAGCGATTGAACGGCGGCGACGGATTTGTCGAACATGGCGCGCTCCGGCGCGTTGAGTTCGATTTCAACGATGCGCTCGACACCCTTCGCGCCGATCACCACCGGCACCCCAACGTAGAGCCCGTGCACGCCATATTCGCCGTTCAGCCAGGCGGCGCAGGCCAGCACCCGCTTCTTGTCGCGCAGGTAGCTCTCGGCCATGGCGATGGCGGAGGCGGCGGGCGCGTAGAAGGCTGAGCCGGTCTTGAGCAGGTTGACGATCTCGCCGCCGCCGCCGCGCGTGCGCTCGACGATCTGGTCGAGCCGCACCTGGGTGGTCCAGCCCAGCTTGACGAGGTCCGGCAACGGAATACCGGCGACGGTCGAATAGCGCACCAACGGCACCATCGTGTCGCCGTGCCCGCCGAGCACGAAGGCGGTGACGTCCTCGACCGAGACGTTGAACTCGTCGGCCAGGAAATAGCGAAAGCGCGCCGAGTCGAGCACGCCGGCCATGCCGACCACCATATGCCGGGGCAGGCCGGAGCACTTCTGCAGCGCCCACACCATGGCGTCGAGCGGATTGGTGATGCAGATCACGAAGGCGTTCGGCGCGTACTTGGTGATCCCGGCCCCGACCTGCTCCATCACCTTGAGATTGATGCCGAGAAGGTCGTCCCGGCTCATGCCCGGCTTGCGCGGCACGCCGGCGGTGACCACGCACACATCGGCGCCTCCGATCGCTTCGTACGAGTTGACGCCCAGGTAGCGCGCGTCGACCCCCTCGATCGGCGAGGACTGCGCGATGTCGAGGGATTTGCCCTGGGGGATGCCCTCGACGATGTCGAACAGGACAACGTCGCCGAGTTGCTTGAGGCCGACCAGGTGAGCGAGGGTGCCACCGATCTGGCCGGAGCCGATCAATGCGATCCGATTGCGCGCCATGTTGGGAAAAGTCCTTCGGGATGCAGGCTTGCCGGGCGCCCCGCGTGTTAGACCTTTCGGCCCAGTCGTTCAAGTCGCCGCATCGCAGCCCGCACATCAGGTCCGGGCTCCCCAGCCGAGCGAGGAGGCGACCGGAGCGGCCCGGTGGATGATCCACGCAGGATCATTCCGCCAGCGGGTAGGCGGCTTCCAGCACGTAGGGCCCGCCGCCGATCGAGGCTTTGGAAGACAGCAGCACGAACCGGTTGACGCGAAACGCCGCCGACCGGAACGGCTGGCGCGACGACAGGTATTCGGCGACCTGTCCGCTGGTCGAATCGCGCAGGCGGGCCAGCGTGAGATGGGGGGTATATTTGCGGCCCTCGGGATCGAGCCCGACCCGCTGCATCAGCCGTTCAAGCTCGGCCTGCAACTCGTAGAGCTGGCGCGCCGCCGCAACGCTGGCAACGACCGCGCGCGGGCGGCGGCCGCCGAACGAGGCGAGCCCCTCGAACTTCAGCTCGAAGGACCGCCGCGTGACACCGGCCAGCATGGCCATTACCTCGCGGGCGAGGCCGGCGTCGACGTCGCCGATGAAGCGCAGGGTCAGGTGATAGTCGGCAGGATCGGCCCAGCGCGCGCCGGGCAGGCCACCCCGTAGGGTCGCCAGCGACAGTCCGACATCAGCGGGAATTTCGAGCGCCGTGAAAATCCGGGGCATGGCCATCATGCGGTAACGCGGGTTGCACCTGTCACGCCGCGCGGGTCCAGGCGCCGACATGAAAGGATTCGCAGCTTTCCGGCAAGCCGTCAGGAGCCCCGCCGACCTTTCGCGCGGGCGATCAGCTCCTCGACCTTCGGCAGGATGCCGGCCACGATGACATCGACGCCGGCGGCCGAAGGATGGATGCCGTCGGGCTGGTTGAGCTGGGGCACGGCCGCCACGCCGTCGAGAAAGAACGGGTAGAAGAGCGCCTGGTAGGTGTCGGCGAGTTCCGGATAGATGCGCTCGAAGGCCAACGCATAGTCCCGCCCCATGTTGGGCGGCGCCCGCATGCCGCACAGCAGAACCGCGATGCCGCGCGCCGTCAGGCGGCGCAGGATGGAGTCGAGCGCCGCGCGCGTGACGGCCGGCTCGATGCCGCGCAGCGCGTCGTTGGCGCCGAGCTCGAGGATAACCGCGTCGGTGCCCTCCGGCACCGACCAGTCGAGGCGCTGGGCCCCGCCCGAGGCGGTGTCGCCGGCAAGGCCGGCATTGGTGACGGAAGCCGCGATGCCCTTGGCCGCGAGCGCGCGGGCGAGCTTTTCGGGAAACGCCGCCCCGGCGGGCAGGCCGTAACCGGAGGCAAGCGAGTCGCCGAGCACCACGATGCGCACCGGACGCTCGGCGCTCGCCGCCGCGGCGGCGAGTACAACCGCAAGAACAAGCGAAAGAACCAGCCTCAAGTCAGGACCTCGTCTGGACCTGCCGGGTCGGACCCCATATGTCAGCCGGCACGGTTCAAATCAACGCGCGGACGCAAGCTGATGAACGACACCTCGGCCCACAGGCGGCCCGCGATCGCGCTCTCCGGGGTGAACCTTTCGCTCGGCCGCGGCGCAGCGCGCGTCCACATCCTGCGGGATGTCAGCCTCGCCATCGCCGGCGGCGAGGCGGTCGGGCTGGTCGGGCCGTCGGGCTCCGGCAAGTCGACGCTGCTGATGGCGATCGCCGGGCTCGAGCGCGTCGACTCGGGCTCGATCGTAGTGGCCGGCGAGGATATCGGCCGGCTCGACGAGGACGCGCTCGCCCGCTTCCGCGGCCGCCATATCGGGATCGTGTTCCAGTCGTTCCACCTGATCCCGACCATGACCGCGCTGGAGAACGTCGCGGTGCCGCTCGAACTCGCCGGCCTCGCCCATGCCTTCGCGCGCGCCAGCGACGAACTGGCCGCGGTGGGGCTGGCCGACCGGCTGGCGCATTACCCGGCCCAGCTTTCGGGCGGCGAGCAGCAGCGCGTGGCGCTCGCCCGCGCGCTGGCGCCGCATCCCGCGATTCTCATCGCCGACGAGCCGACCGGCAATCTCGACGAGGAGACCGGCGGGCAGATCATCGATCTGTTGTTCGCCGGCCACGCCGAGCGCGGCACCACGCTCGTGCTGGTGACGCACGATCCCTCGCTCGCCGCGCGTTGCAACCGGGTCGTGCGCATGCGCTCCGGCCACATTGAGGAGGCGGTGGGGGCGCCATGACGGTCGCGTTCATCCCAGCGCCGGCGCGAGCGGCAGGGCCGCTGGTGTTGCGGCTTGCCCTGCGCGAGCTGCGCGGCGGCCTGCGCGGGTTCTACGTCTTCATCGCCTGCATCGCGCTCGGGGTGATGGCGATCGCCAGCGTCGGATCGTTTGCGCGCGGACTTGCCGTGGGGCTCGCCCGCGAAGGCCGCGTGATCCTGGGCGGCGACATTTCCTTCTCGCTGGTCCAGCGCGAAGCCAATTCCGATGAGCGCGCCTTCGTGGCGAGCCGCGGCGTCACGACGACGAGCGCCACCATGCGTGCCATGGCGCGCACCGCCGATGGCCAGGCCACGCTGGTGGAGATCAAGGCGGTCGACGGCGTCTACCCGCACTACGGCGCGCTCGCCGCCGAACCGGCCGGCGATCTGGCTACCCTCCTGGAGCGCCGCGGCGAGGCTTTTGGCGCCGTCGCCGACCCGGCCCTGATGTCGCGGCTCGATCTTGCGCCCGGCGCCCGCGTCACGGTGGGCGAGGCCACCATCGAACTGCGCGCGGCGCTCACGAGCGAACCGGACAAGATCGCCGGCGGCATCGCGTTCGGCCCCCGGCTGCTGATCGGGCTCGACGCCCTGCGCGCAACCGGCCTGCTGCAGCCGGGAAGCCTCGTGCGCTGGCTCTACCGGGTGCGGCTTGACGGCAACGATGCAACCGACAGCGCCGTGCGCGCCGCGGTCGCGGCGGCCCGGCAGCAGTTCCCCCACGCGGGTTGGGAAATCCGCACGCGCTCCAACGTCTCGCCCCAGCTCGAACGCTCGATCGAGCAGTTCACGCAATATCTTACGCTGGTCGGGCTCACCGCGCTGCTGGTTGGCGGCGTCGGCGTCGCCAACGCCGCCAAGCATTACCTCGATCGCCGGCGCGACGTGATCGCGACCATGAAATCGCTCGGCGCTACCGGCGCGCGCGTCTTCGCGATCTATTTCGTGCAGGTGCTGGCGCTGGCGCTCATCGGCGGCGTCGTCGGGCTCGCCGCCGGGGCCGCCCTGCCGTTTGCGATCGCGGCCGCATTGGGGCCGCTCCTTCCGCTGCCCTTCGTCGCCGAGGTCCACCCCGTCCAGCTCATGCTCGCGCTCGCCTATGGAATCCTGACCGCGGCGGCGTTCGCGCTGTGGCCACTCGGGCGCGCCCACGACGTGCCGGTATCCGCCCTCTTTCGCGGCGAGGTGGCGCGCGAGCGCGGCCTGCCGCGCCCGCGCTACATCGTAGCCACCGTGGTCGCGGTCGGCCTGTTGGCGGCATTCGCGCTGGCGGCCGCCTATGACCGCCGGATCGCCGTGATATTCCTCGCGGCCGCCGCCGCCGTCTTCCTCCTGCTGCGGCTTGTCGCGAGCCTCTTCATGGTGATGGCGCGGCGCGCGCCGCGGCTGCGCTCGACCATCCTGCGGCTTGCTATCGCCAACATTCACCGGCCAGGCACGCTCACCCCCACGGTCATGCTGTCATTGGGGCTCGGGCTCGGCGTGCTGGTCACCGTGCTGGAGATCGACGGCAACCTGCGCCGGCAGTTCAGCGCGGCGCTGCCCGCGCGCGCGCCCTCGTTCTATTTCATCGATATCCGGGCGGACGAGGTCGAGCGCTTCGACGCCTTCGTGCGCGCGCACGCGCCGGGCGCCGCGCTCGAACGCGTCCCGATGTTGCGGGGGCGGATCGTCAGCGCCGGCGGGATCGCCGCGGAACGCCTCAAGCCCAGGCCCGACGCCGCCTGGGTTCTGCAGCACGACCGCGGCATCACCTACACCAACCAGGTGCCCGCCGGATCGCGGGTGGTGGAGGGCGAATGGTGGAGCGAGGGCTATGCCGGCCCGCCGCTCATTTCCTTCGAGAAGCGGATCGCCGAGGGTCTCGGGCTCAAGATCGGCGACGAGATCACGGTCAACGTGCTCGGGCGCAACATCACCGCGCGCATCGCCAACCTGCGCGCCCTCGACTGGCACTCGCTCGGCATCAATTTCGTGCTGGTCTATTCACCGAGAACGTTCCACGGCGCGCCGACCATGCACCTTGCCACCCTCACCTATTCCGACGGCGGCACGCTCGCGCAGGAGACGGCGCTGCTCAAGGCCGTGTCGGCGGCGTTTCCCGCCGTCACCATCGTCCGCATCAAGGACGCGCTCGACGCCGTCGGCAGCCTCCTCGCCAATCTCGCGCTGGCGGTGCGCGGAGCAAGCGTGGTCACGCTCGTGACCGCCGCGCTGGTGCTCGGCGGCGCACTGGCGGCCGGCCACCGCCACCGCGTTTACGATTCGGTCATCCTAAAGACGCTTGGGGCAAGGCGCCGCCAGCTGATCGCCGCCTACGCGCTGGAATACCTGCTGCTCGGGCTTGCCGCGGCGCTGTTCGGCGTTGCGATCGGCTCGATCGCCGCCTGGCGGATCGTCGCCGACGTGATGGCGCTGGACTACACCTGGCTGCCGGCTCCCGCCCTGCTGGCGGCACTAGGGGCGCTGGCGGCGACCGTGGCATTTGGTCTCATCGGCACCTTCGCAGCGCTCGGCCGCAAGCCGGCGGCGGTGCTGCGGCACCTGTAAGAAACCGTCAACCGCGCCTGCAAGCGCGCCGCGGCGTCATGCCGTTTGCGACAAAAAGCCACCTATTTCCTTGCCGCCAAATAGGTTCTTGTCATCGGCGCGTGGTGCAGGACTGCGCTAGTCGGATTCGCCGGTCCAAGGCGCCGCATCGACGCGCGCGCCGGACCACAGGAACATGAGGTTTCGCCAATGTCGAATTTCGATCGCAACTATGGCGACGCGCAGTACGGCACCATCGCGCGCGCTGAGACCGCTGTCATTGACGCCGGCCTGCGGGCCTACATGCTGCGCGTCTACAACTACATGGTGCTCGGCCTCGCGATTACCGGCTTCGCCGCGCTCGCGATCTACATGCTGTCGGTAACCGGGGATGCCGCCGCGGCCGCCAAGGTGCTGCGGGGCGGCGCCGAAATTCCCGCGCGCATCGCCGCCAACACGTATCTCACGCCGATCGGCTACCTGGTGTTCGTGAGCCCGCTGAAATGGGCGATCATTCTTGCCCCGCTCGCGTTCATCTTCGTGCTGAGCTTCGGCGTGGAGCGGATGCGGCCGGCCACCGCGCAGATCCTGTTCTGGCTTTTCGCCGCGATGATCGGCCTGTCGCTCGGGTCGATCTTCATGGTCTTCACCCACACCTCGATCGTGCGGGTGTTCTTCATCACCGCGGCCTCCTTCGGCGCGCTCTCGCTGTGGGGCTACACCACCCAGCGTGACCTCTCCGGCTTCGGCACGTTCCTGCTCATGGGCCTGATCGGCGTCATCATTGCCGGGCTGGTCAACCTGTTCCTGCAGAGCTCCATGCTGCAATGGCTGGTCTCGGTAGTGGGCGTGCTGGTGTTCGCCGGCCTGACCGCCTGGGACACCCAGCGGCTCAAGAACGAATACATCTACGGCGCCATGGACGGCGAGCAGATGGAGCGGTCGGCCATCATGGGCGCGCTGTCGCTCTATCTGAACTTCATCAACCTGTTCACCTTGCTGCTGCAGCTCTTTGGCCAGCGCGAGGAGTGAGGTTACGTGCGGCGGCGCAACGCGCAAGCGCTGCGCCGCTCGCCCGCAGCCTGGGGCGACCGTCCCCGCCGCCCGAATTTCCCCGAGAATCGATTGTTAAGAAAGATTAATGTGCGTATCGCGCTTGCCGAAATACGGATTCGACGGCCTTCCGTTCGGCTCTGACAATCACTAGATTCAACCCGTCTGGCGGGCGCGGCCGTGGTACCGCGACGCCGTCCCGGTAAACAATCCGGTTCAAGAGAGAGGTTATTTCGATGTCGGACTTCGACCGGAACTACGCGGCGGTTCGCGGCGCCGGTGCCGACCGCGCGCTGGCAATCGATGCCGGGCTGCGCGCCTACATGATCCGCGTCTACAACACCATGGCGGCGGGCGTGGCGCTGACTGGCGTCATCGCCTGGCTCACCTTCCAGGCCGCGGTCGTGACCAATGATGCCGACGCCATCGTCGGCTTGACCGCCTTCGGCCAAGCGATCTTCGGCGGCCCGGCGGTGCTGCTGCTCGTGCTGGGGACCCTGGGGCTGGTGTTCTTCCTGAGCTTCCGCGTCCACCGGCTGCAGGTTGGCACGGCGCTGACCTTGTTCATGGTCTACGCCGCCCTGCTCGGGTTGATGCTGTCGTCGGTGTTCCTCGCCTACACTGGAGCCTCGATCACGCGCGTGTTCTTCATCTCGGCGACCGCGTTCGGCGCGCTGAGCCTGTGGGGCTACACGACCCAGCGCGACCTGTCGCCGGTCGGCTCGTTCCTCCTGATGGGCCTGTTCGGCCTCATCCTGGCGGCGCTGGTCAACCTGTTCCTCAAGAGCACGGGCCTCGACTTCGTGATCTCGGCGATCGGCGTCCTGGTGTTCGCCGGCCTGACGGCCTGGGACACGCAACGAATCAAGGAAATGTTTGACCCGCAGGAAGACGGCACCGCGACCGGCCGCAAGGCGGTGATGGGCGCGCTGTCGCTCTACCTCGACTTCATCAACCTGTTCCTGTTCATGCTGCGCTTCCTCGGCGACCGCCGCTGAATCGAACGCCAGCAGACGACGCCTGCAACGCCCCGGTCACCCCGGGGCGTTGTCGCTTGTCGCAATCCTCGCTGCCATGAGCATGATTCGCGTCCGGCCCGCCGGGGACGCCGATATCGGCGCCATCACCCGCATCTATGGCGACGCCGTCCGTCACGGCACCGCCACGTTCGAGCTGGAGGCCCCCGACGAGGGAGAAATGGCGCGGCGGCTGCGCGCCAATGTCGAGGGCGGCTATCCCTATCTGGTGGCCGAGATCGATGGCGCGCTCGCCGGTTTCGCCTATGCGGCCGCCTATCGCACGCGGCCAGCCTACCGCTGGACGGTCGAGGACTCGATCTATGTCACCCCTGAGCTTCATCGCCGCGGCATCGGGCGCGCCCTGATCGGGCGCCTGATCGAGGCGTGCGAAGCGCGCGGATTTCGGCAGATGACCGCGGTGATCGGAGACTCGGCTCAAACCGCCTCGATCGAGTTGCACCGCGCGGCCGGGTTTCGCGTGGTCGGCACGTTCGAGGACGTCGGCTTCAAGTTCGGCCGCTGGCTCGACACCGTCCTGATGCAGCGCGCGCTGGGCGCCGGGGCGGCGCGCGCCCCTTTAGGGCACGTTCAAGAATAGTTGAATCGAGGAATGATGGGAGGGGGATTCCCACGGCGACTCGGCGCGTGTAGCGCTGCGGCATGATCGATGAGGCGGCGATTCGGCTGCGCTACCAGGGGCTGGAGCCGGTGCTCGATG
>DATBWJ010000205.1:0-5837 GCA_036514935.1 Xanthobacteraceae bacterium | reverse complement strand
ACGATCTCGTGGCGCACATAGACCGGCGGCCCGTAGAGCGCGAGCGCCCGCTCCACCGTGTCGATGGCGCGCACCACGCCGGCGCAGAACCCGCGCGGCGCGCACAACAGGAGCTTGAGCGGCGGCTTGCCGGCATCGGCCATGGGCGGAACCTGGGCAGCGGGTCGAAGCCTGTGCATGGGCCGGCGGCCAGCAACCTGTCAAGCGCCGGCCATTGCGCAGCGCCGGCCCCAACGTCTATATAACGGGTGCTTTCCACTCATCCCGATGATGTGGGCTTCGCCCCTGGCGGAGCAAGCGCGGTCAACGACATTGGCGCCCAGAACAGGCCCCCGTTTGCCGCCGGCGGCGGTGCAGCGCAGCGCGCCGCTGCGATCGCTTTTCGCGCAAGGAGGATTTTGATGGCCACACAACCGCTGATGCCCAAGGCGACCGCCGTTTGGCTGGTGGAGAACACCGCCCTGTCGTTCGAGCAGATCGCCGATTTCTGCAAGCTGCACCCGCTCGAAGTGCGCTCGATCGCCGACGGCGACGCCGCCCAGGGCATCAAGGGGCTCGACCCGATCCTGACCTGCCAGCTCACCCGCGAGGAGATCGCACGCGCGGAGGCCGACCCCGCCGTCCGGCTCCGCCTCGCCGACCCCAAGGTGCGCCTGCCGGAGGCCAAGCGCAAAGGCGGGCGCTATACGCCGGTGTCGCGCCGCCAGGACCGGCCGAACGCCATCCTGTGGCTGGTGCGCAACCACCCCGAGATCAAGGACAGCCAGATCATGCGGCTCGTCGGCACCACCAAGTCGACCATCCTGTCGATCCGCGAGCGCACCCACTGGAATGCCACCAATTTGCAGCCGATGGACCCGGTCACCCTCGGCCTGTGCTCGCAGATCGAGCTCGACCTCGAAGTCGCGCGCGCCGCCAAGGAAAAGCCGATCGCGGAGGCCGGCGTGACGCTGCTGCCGGCCGAGGTGACGACCGCCAAGACCGCCAAGACCGCCGCGGCCAAGCCAGGGGAAGAACTCAACGTGGAGGCGGTGCTCGCCAAGCTCAAGCAGATCGGCGGCAAGGGCGAGAAGGACGAGCGCTAGACCGGGACGAATTCGGCTCGTTCGCGGTCATTGCGAGGAGGCCGCACGCCGCCGAAGCAATCTCAGCCCCCGCAGGCCGCATTGAGCGCAAGCGACATGCGGGGAACACGCGCAGAGATAGGCCCCGGATTTCGCTGGCGCTCAATCCGGGCTACGCGTGCTCGTGGTTACTGGATGCTCCGCTTGCGCGGAACATGACGGGGGAAAGGTGTGCCGGGCGGCTTAAGTTAACGCCGATGGGGACAAGCCCGGCAATGACGAGTTGTTTATCCGGAAACAGTATCACACCCCCACGCCCTTTTGCTTGAGCGCGCCGCCGATCTCCTCGAGGATCGCCGGGTCGTCGATGGTCGCCGGCATCGACCACGGCTCGGCGTCGGCGATCTTCTTCATGGTGCCGCGCAAAATCTTGCCCGAGCGCGTCTTGGGCAGCCGCGCCACCGTGACCGCGAGCTTGAAGGCGGCGACCGGCCCGATTTTTTCGCGCACCAATGCGACGACCTCGCGCTCGATCTCGGCCGGCGGGCGGGCAACGCCGGCCTTGAGCACGAGGAAGCCGCACGGCACCTCGCCCTTGAGCGCGTCGCTGATCCCGATGACGGCGCACTCGGCGACGTCGGGGTGGGAGGCGAGCACCTCCTCCATGCCGCCGGTGGAGAGCCGGTGGCCGGCCACGTTGATGATGTCGTCGGTGCGGCCCATGATCGACACATAGCCGTCCTCGTCCTTAAAACCGGCGTCGGCGGTCTTGTAGTGGCCAGGGAACTCGGCGAGGTAGCTCTCCTCAAAGCGCGCGTCCTGCTGCCACAGCGTCGGCAGGCAGCCGGGTGGCAGCGGCAGTTTCACCACGATCGAGCCCATGGTGTTGGCGGAGAGCTCCTTGCAGGCCTCGTCCACCACGCGCACGTCGTAGCCCGGCATCGGCACCGTGGGCGAGCCGCGCTTGACCGGCAGCATGCCGAGCCCAACCGGGTTGCCGACGATGCACCAGCCGGTCTCGGTCTGCCACCAATGATCGATGACCGGCACTTTGAGCATGTCCTCGGCCCACTTGACCGTGTCGGGGTCGGCGCGCTCGCCGGCGAGGAATAGCGTGCGGAATTTCGAGAGATCGTACCGCGCGAAGAATTTCCCCCGCGGGTCCTCCTTCTTGATGGCGCGGAAGGCGGTGGGCGCGGTGAACAGGGCGGCGACGCCGTGCTCGGAAATCACGCGCCAGAACGCGCCGGCGTCGGGGGTTCCGACCGGCTTGCCCTCGTAGAGGATCGAGGTGCAGCCGTGGAGCAGCGGGGCGTAGACGATGTAGCTGTGGCCGACCACCCAGCCGATGTCGGAGGCCGCCCAGTAGACCTCGCCCGGCGCGACGCCGTAGAGGTTCTGCATCGACCACTTGAGCGCGACCATGTGGCCGCCGTTATCGCGCACCACGCCCTTGGGCTGGCCGGTGGTGCCAGAGGTGTAGAGAATGTAGAGCGGGTCGGTGGCGGCGACCGGCACGCAGGCGGCCTGCCGGTTGGCGGCGAGCGCGGCCGCGCGCAGGCTCGCCCAGTCGTGATCGCGCCCGGCGATGAGGTCGGCCGGCTGTGGCGCGCGCTGCAGGATGATGCAAGCGGGTTTTTCGGCGGCCAGTTCAAGCGCCTGGTCGAGCAGCGGCTTGTAGTTCACGACGCGGCCGGGCTCCAGGCCACAGCTCGCCGACAGCACCAGCTTGGGCTTGGCGTCGTCGATGCGCGTCGCCAGCTCGTTGGCCGCAAAACCGCCGAACACGACCGAGTGGATGGCGCCGATGCGCGCGCAGGCGAGCATGGCGACGAGTGCCTCCGGCACCATCGGCATATAGAGGACGACGCGGTCGCCCTTGCCGACACCAAAATCCTGCAGGACGGCGGCGAAGGCGGCGACCTCGCGCAACAGCTCGCGGTAGCTGATGGTGCGCTGGGTGCCGGCGAGCGGGGAGTCGTAGATGATGGCGGCCTGCTCGGCGCGCCCGCCGGCGACGTGGCGGTCGAGCGCGTTGTGGCAGGTGTTGCACACCGCACCGACGAACCAGCGGCCGTAGACGCCGGCGGCGGGATCGAACACCGTCTTGGGGGGCTCGTACCAGTCGATGGCGTGCGCGGCCTCGCCCCAAAAACCCTGCGGGTCGCTGAGCGAGCGCGCATAGACCGCGTGATACCTGCTGGTCCGGGCTTCCATCACTCGTTCCTCCCACGTCAGATGTCAGATGTCAGAGGTCAGATATCAGGTATCAGTATTATGCCAAGCACCGCGGCATCGCTGACATCTGACATCTGACATCTGAGACATCTGAAACCTGGCGCCTGGCGATTGCAAGCCACGCGCGCTCGGCAATTAGGCCATGCGACAGACTGCCATTGCCCTCGTGCGCGGGATTTGATCATTGTCGGGTCGCCCGCAGCTCCTGACGTGATCCGCTCCGTGCTTGCCGATCCGGTGTTTCTCCTGGCCGCCGTGGTGGCCGTGACGTTGCTCGGCCTGTCCAAGGGCGGCCTCACCGGCCTCGGCATGGCGGCAACCCCGCTGCTCGCGCTCACCGTGCCGCCGCTGCAGGCCGCCGCCATCCTGCTGCCGATCCTGCTGGTGCAGGATGTCATCTCGGTGTGGACCTACCGGCGCGACTGGAGCGCCAGCAACCTGCGGGCGATGCTGCCGGGCGCGGTGGTCGGCATCGCGGTGGCCTGGCTGCTCGCCGCCTACGTCTCGGACGCCATGTTGCGCCTGACTGTCGGGCTCATCGGGCTGGCCTTCGTGCTCAACGCCTGGTTCGTCCGCGCGCCGGCGGGCGCGGCCGCGCCGAGGGCCTGGCGCGGCGCGTTCTGGGGCGCGCTGTCGGGATTCACCTCGACGCTGGTGCACGCCGGCAGCCCGCCGTTCCAGATCCACATGCTGCCGCAGCGGCTGCCGAAGCTCACCTTCGTCGGCACCAACATGATGTTCTTCGCCGCGGTCAACTTCATCAAGATCGCGCCCTACCTCAGCCTCGGCCATTTCTCGCGCCACACGCTCACCATCGCCGCCGTGCTGGCCCCGCTCGCCATCGTCACCAACTTCCTCGGCATCTGGCTGGTGCGCGTCATGCCCGGCAAGCTGTTCTTCCGCCTGATCTACGTGCTGATGTTCGCGGTGTCGGCGGCGCTCACCGGCCAGGCGCTGGTTGGGCTGGCGCGCGGCTGAGGCGGCTGGAGCTTTGTCGCATTTTCGACGGCGAAGCGGTTCCCACTGCGCCCGAAAATGTTCTACTTGCCCATCATGTGCGGCAGCATCAGCTCGGGCAGAAGCGCGGTGAAGCGCGGCCAGAACACCAGGATCACGACCAGCGTGAGCTGGGCGGCCAGGAACGGCAGGGCGCCGGCGGCGATGCGCGGGATCGACACGTCGGGCGCCTGCGCGCGGATGACGAACAGGTTCATCCCGACCGGCGGCGTGATCAGGCCCATCTCGGCGGCGACCACCAGCAAGATCCCGAACCACACGCCGTCATAGCCGGCCGATTGCAGCAGCGGCAGAAACACCGGCACGGTGATCAGCACCATGCTGACGGTCTCCAGGAAGCAGCCGAGCATCAGGTAGATCGCCGCGATGACGAGCGCGACCGCCTGCGGCGGCAGATCGAGCGCGGCCACGAACTGCGTAAGATCGTGCGGCATGCGGGTGAGCGCGATGAACCGGCCGTACAGCAAGGCGCCGAGGAAGATGAAGAACAGGCTCGCCGAGGTGACGGTGGTCTCCTCGATCGCCGACATCAGCGCCCGGAAGCTCAGCCGCCGGTCGAACACACCGACCGCAATGGTCGCCCCCGCGCCGATCGCCGCCGCCTCGGTCGGGGTGAACCAGCCGACATAGAGGCCGCCGATCGACAAAAGGAAGATGGAGAGGATTTTCCACGCCCGCGCCACGATGCGCAGCCGCTCGCCGGGCGCGTATTTGATGTCGATCGGCGGCCCCCACTCGGGCATCGCCGTGACCACCACCTTGACGACCACGATGCACAGGAACGTCAGCAGGATGCCGGGCAGCATGGCGGCGGCAAACAGCACCGGCACCGACTGCTCGGCGATCAGCGCATAGATCACCAGGATCACCGAGGGCGGAATGAGGATTCCCAGCGTGCCGCCGGCGGCGACCGAGCCGGTAGCAAGCTCGGGACTGTACCCGGCGGCGCGCATCTCCGGCACTGCGATGCGCCCCATGGTGGCGGCAGTCGCCACCGAGGAGCCGCAGATCGCGCCGAACAGGCCGCAGGCGCCGATGGTGGCGGCGGCGAGCGTGCCGCGCGCGCCCGGCCGCGCCATCGCCTTGGCGATGGCGAACAACTCGGCCGACAGGCCACTACGCGCCGCCACCGCTCCCATCAGGATGAACAGCGGAATGACCGAAAACGAATAGCCGCTCGTGATGATTTCTGAAGGCACCGCCATCAGCATGGTGATCGCGCGCCGGCTGCCGTCAAGCCAGGAGTAGCCGAAGAAGCCCGCCATCCCGAGCGCCAGCCCGATCGGAATGCGCAGCAGGATCAGCGCGAACATCGCAATGGTGGCGACGACCGCGATGACGACCGGCGAGGCCTCAGGCATGTCGCGACCCCGCCCCGGGCGGCTCGATCAACAAGAGCACGGCCGACAGGCCGTAGCCGACCACGGCCGCCACCCAATACCAGGCAATCGGCAGGCCGATCTCTGGCGTGCGGTCGCCGAACGAGAGAACGTCGCGCATCTCGTGCCAGGCAAGCCA
>DATBWJ010000204.1:0-9905 GCA_036514935.1 Xanthobacteraceae bacterium | reverse complement strand
CCCCGCCAATTCGTCCTCGCCCGGCCCGGGAAAGCGCCCGGTCGCAAAGCCCGTCGCCAGCGCGTGAAACGCGAAGGTGAACATGCCGTCGGCCATGGCGATATCGATATGGCATCCCTGCCCCGTGGCATCGCGCTGGCGCAGCCCGAGCAGAATGTTGATCACTGCGGGATAACTGCCGCCGGCGATGTCGGCGGCGAGCGCGGGCGGCACGGTTGGGTTGTCGGCAGGTCCCGGCTGCAGCGCCAACAGGCCGGTCGCGCCGATGTAGTTGAGGTCGTGCCCGGCTTCTTGTACGCGCGGGCCGGATTGGCCGTAGCCCGAGATCGAGCAGTAGACGAGGCGCGGATTGCGGGCGCGGACATCGGGATAGCCGAGCCCGAGCCGCTCCATGACGCCCGGCCGGAACTGCTCGACCAGCACGTCGGCCCGCGCGAGCAGCGGCGCCAGCAGGGCGCGGCCCTCCTCGCTCTTGAGATCGAGCATGAGGCTCTTCTTGCCGCGGTTGAGCAGGGTAAACACTGCGCTCTCGCCCTCGAACCGCGGGGAATAGGCGCGCATCGCCTCCCCGCCCGGCGGCTCGATCTTGATCACCTCGGCGCCGGCCTCCGCCAGCATGAGAGTGGCCAGCGGCCCCGGCAGCAGGCTGGTGAAATCAAGGACGAGGAGACCGGTCAGCGGCTGCATGGCGGCCCCTCATAGACCAGGTCGGCCGGGATTGCAGTTGAAAAAGGCGCCTTGGCGCAGGCGACGCCTTCCATTACTGAGCACCAGGGCCTTGAGCCAAGGACGCTCCCATGAAACTTGCGCGCAATTTCTACAAGCCGCTCGCCCTCGGCGCGCCCGCGCCGTGGCGCGAACTGCCCGTCAGGCTCGAGCGCATGATCCATTTCGTGCCGCCGCACATCGAGAAAATGCGGGCCAAGGTGCCGGAGTTGATCGGGCAGGTCGACGTGATCCTGGGCAACCTCGAAGACGCCATCCCGGCCGATGCCAAGGAAGCCGCCCGCAAGGGCTTTATCGCGATGGCCGCGCACGAGTTCGGCGCGACCGGCCTGTGGACGCGAATCAATGCGCTCAACTCGCCGTGGGCACTCGACGACGTCATCGATATCGTCGCCGCGGTCGGCAGCAAGCTTGACGTGATCATGCTGCCGAAGGTGGAGGGGCCGTGGGACATCCATTACCTCGACCAGCTCCTCGCCCAGATCGAGGCCAGGCACGCGATCGGCAAGCCGATCCTCATTCACGCCATCCTCGAAACCGCCGAGGGCGTCAACAACGTGGAGGCGATCGCCGGCGCTTCGCCGCGCATGCACGGCATGAGCCTTGGCCCCGCCGATCTCGCCGCCTCGCGCGCCATGAAGACCACGCGCGTGGGGGGCGGCCATCCCGACTACCGGGTGCTCGCCGATGCGCGCGGGGAAAGCGAGCGCGCGGCGTTCCAGCAGGATCTGTGGCACTACACGCTGGGCAAGATGGTCGATGCCTGCGCGGCGGCTGCCATCAAGCCGTTCTACGGCCCGTTTGGCGACTTCTCCGATCCCCTGGCCTGCGAGGCGCAGTTCCGCAACGCGTTCCTGATGGGCTGCGCCGGCGCCTGGTCGCTGCATCCCTCCCAGATCGCCATCGCCAAGCGCGTCTTTTCGCCCGAGCCATCCGAGGTCGCCTTCGCCAAGAAAATCCTCGACGCCATGCCCGACGGCAGCGGGGCGGTGATGATCGAGGGCAAGATGCAGGACGACGCGACCTGGAAGCAGGCCAAGGTGCTCGTCGATCTGGCGCGCCTCGTCGCTGCCAGGGACCCGGACCTGGCAGCCCGCTACGGGCTCTGAGCCACCGTTAATGATGTTCGCAATGATGTTGGCCGGGCGCGCTCTGGCGCCGGTACTGTCCGTAGCTTATTTTGGCAACGCCATGAGAGCGCGCGCGGCGAAGTACCGGATCGGCCAGGTCGTACAGCACCGCATCTTTCCGTTCCGCGGTGTCGTGTTCGACATCGACCCGGTCTTCAACAACACCGAGGAATGGTACCAGTCGATCCCGCCCGAGGTGCGCCCGCACAAGGATCAGCCGTTCTACCACCTTTTGGCGGAGAACGCCGAAACCGAGTATGTCGCGTACGTCTCCGAGCAAAATCTCCTGCCGGACACGTCGGGCGAGCCGGTCCGTCACCCGCAGGTCGAGGAGATTTTCGAGCGCGACGAGGACGGCCGCTACCATCCGCGTCATCCGGCGCACTGAGCGCGCGCGATCAGCGGGGCGGCTGTTGGCCTTGCGCCTCCAGCTTCTTGCGGGCTTCCTCGGCCTTGCGCTGCAGCTCGTCCTGCAGCCTCTTCTGCTGCTCCTCCAGCACCTTCGGATCGGTGGGGGGACCCTCGTTGGCCTTGGCAAACTCGGCGAGCGGCACCGGGAAGGTGATCTGGTTGCCGGCGAGATTGATCGCCTGGACGTTAAGCGTCTGGCCTTTCTTGAGCTTGGTGATGAGGTCCGGCGTGCCCTCGTAGTCGGCCATGCAGCCGTTCTGGAAACAGGTGAAGAATGGACCGGTCAGCGGCTGGTTCTGGTCGACGATGATGCGCGTGCCGTACTGCAGTTGCACCGGGCTCGGCACGGTGACCCGGAAGATCTTCTTGGCTTCGCCCTCCGGCTCAATCAGCGCCGCCGCGACCACCGGAATGCCGCTGTCGGTGCGCGCGTCGCGGCCCGTGAAGCATACCTGCTTGGCGTTGGCCTCCTGACCCTTGCTGCAGATTTTGGCCCATGGCGAGTAAATGAGCTGCGGCAGGCTCCCCTGCGCCTGTTGCGGCGCAGGCGCAGGCGCAGCAGGCGCAGCCTGGGCAGGCGGCTGGGCCGGCTTGGCCGGCTGCTGCGCGCGCGGGGCCGGTGGGGGGGGCCGTTGCGGCGGCTGCGGCGTCGGCTGTTGCGCCCACACCTCGGCGGCAACGACCGCCAGGATTGCCGTAGCGGCGGTCGCGATGAGACCGGCGCGCCCTGGCCGAGCCAGCGCGGACACGATTCGATTGGCCATGGTGAGTCCTCTGTTCGACCGACGCAGCGGCCTAAGTCCGCGCAAACGACGTTCCCCGGCGGCTGTGTCGATGCCAAATACGGCAGTACCGTGACGGCAACGACCGGCCTGATAGCGGAGATTCCCGCGCGCATAAAGCCCTTCGTTGCGGCACGGCCCGCGCATCCTGCCCGTGCTATAGCGGGATGCATTCGGGTCGTCTCGTTCGGGGTCATCGCGAGGAGGGCGCAGCCCGACGAAGCGATCCGATACAGAGATCGCCACGCCCCCTGCGGGGGCTCGCGATGACAGCGACGGCGATGGGGTGAGCGCCCGCAATCATCCCGCTGTAGATTGCCGCAAACCCGGAGGCAGCGGACGCCGATCATGCCTGCGCGCTGGTGTTCGGCTCCCGGCCGAGGAATGACGCGTCTCATTCTCGCGGTCCTGCTTGCGGTCTTGCTCGCCGATCCGGCACGGGCGCAGGCACGCCACGCCATCGCCATGCACGGCGAGCCCGCGCTGCCGGAAAACTTTGCCGCCTTCCCCTATGTCAATCCCCACGCGCCCAAAGGCGGCCGGCTGGTGCAGGGCGTGCTCGGCACCTTCGACAGCCTCAACCCGCTGATCGTGAAAGGGCTGGCGGTGCCGGAAATCCGCGGCTACGCCGTCGAAAGCCTGATGGTGCGCGGCTATGACGAGCCGTTCACGCTCTATGGCCTGTTGGCGCAATCGGTGGAGACGGATGCAGCGCGCAGCTTTGTGACCTTTACGCTCAATCCCGCCGCCAGATTTGCCGACGGCCGCTCGGTCACCGCCGCCGATATCGTCTTCTCGTGGCGCCTCCTGCGCGACCATGGCCGCCCTAACCACCGCACCTACTACGCCAAGGTGGCGAACGCGCAGCCGATCGGCGCGCGCACCGTCCGCTTCGACCTAGCCGGCAGCGACGATCGCGAACTGCCGCTGATCCTCGGCCTGATGCCGGTCCTCGCCCGCCATGCGGTCGACCCGGCCACCTTCGAGGACAGCTCGCTCAGCGCGCCGCTCGGCAGCGGACCCTACGTCGTGGAGTCGGTCGACGCCGGACGCAGCGTCACGCTCAGGCGCAACCGCGATTACTGGGGCGACGGCCTAGCGGCCAACCGCGGCTTCTGGAACTTCGACATCATCCGGCTCGACTACTACCGCGACGCCAACTCGCACTTCGAGGCATTCAAGCGGGGCCTTTACGACGTGCGCGCCGAGGTCGACCCCGGACGCTGGGAGACCGCCTACGACTTCCCCGCCGCGCGCGACGGTCGCGTGATCAAAGAGGCGTTCACCAACGGCCTGCCCAAGGGCATGTCGGGCTTCGTGTTCAACACCCGCCGCACCATCTTCGCCGACCGCCGCGTGCGCGAGGCGATCGCACTCTTGTTCGACTTCGAATGGATCAACCGGAACTTCTTCTTCGGCCGCCATCAGCGCACGGCGAGCTATTTTGACGGCAGCGAACTGTCCTCCCACGGCGTTGCCGCTGACAGCCGCGAGCGTGCCCTGCTTGCGCCCTTTCCCGGCGCGGTCGATCCCGACATCCTGGCGGGCACCTGGTCGCCTCCGGTCACCGATGGCACGGGACGCGACCGCGAGATCCTGCGGCGCGCGCTCGCGCTCTTCGAGGCGGCCGGCTACGCGCTTACCGGCACCGAGCTGCGCGCGCGCAACAGCAGCAAGCCGTTCGGCTTCGAGATCATGGTCACCACGCGCGATCAGGAGCGGCTCGCCCTGCATTTCGCCACCAGCCTCAAGCGCGCCGGGATCGCCGCGCGCGTGCGCATGGTCGACGCGGTCCAGTACGATCGGCGACGGCTCACCTACGATTTCGACTTGATGCAGTATCGCTGGGAGCAATCGCTGTCGCCCGGCAACGAGCAGGCGTTCTACTGGGGCTCGGCGGCTGCCGACGCCGAGGGCACGCGCAACTACATGGGCATCAAGAGCGCTGCGGTCGATGCCATGATCGCGGCGATGCTGCGGGCGGAGGCGCGCGCAGACTTCCTGGCCGCGGTGCGCGCGCTCGACCGCGTGCTGTTATCCGGACACTACGTGGTGCCGCTCTATCACCTGCCCGAGCAGTGGGTCGCGCGCTGGTCGGCGATCCGCCGTCCCCACAAGACGCCGTTGCTCGGCTACCTGCCGGAGACCTGGTGGCGCGAACCGGCGCCCTAGCCATTGACGCGCCGTTAACGGCGTTTGGTTACCTTTGCGGCCCCACCGATCCTGTGGCCGCGATGTCCCTGCAAGGTCCCGTCGTCCTCGTCGCCGAGCGCAGCCGTGCCGACCTCGCGGCGGCTTTGCGCGAGCGCGGCGCCTGCCCGCTGGTCGAGGCCACTTGGCGCGAGGCGCCGGCGGCAGTGCGCAAGGCACGCCCGGCGGGCGTCGTCATCGAGGACCCCTCCCCTTCGCCCGAGGCGGCCGGCGCGCTCCGGCAGGCGCTGGAGGCCATGCGCGATCCCTATCTGCCGGTGCTCGAAAGTCTGTCGGGCCGCGCACCTGCCATCGCGGGCACCCTGCCGCTGGCGCCAAACGCGCAACCCGCCCGCCTGATCGCCCGTCTGGCGTCCGCGCAGCGCGTGCGCACCTTGCACGCCACGGTGCTCCGGCGCGCGGGTGCGCTCGCCGCCGACGGGGGCGAGGTGCCACCCGCGCCGGCAGGCGATCCGCTCGATGACGCCACCGTGCTCGTCGCCGGCCGCGGGCGCAGCTATCCCGATTTGACCACGGCGGTAGGCGAGCGCCTCGGACTCATCGGTGCCCTCAGCGTGGAGACCGCCGCCCGCCATCTCAACGCCCGCGACCTCGACGGCATCGTGATCGGCGACGGGTTTGGGCCGCGCATGGTCGATGCCTTCCTCACCGCGCTATCGGAAGACTCGCGTTTTCGCGACCTGCCAATCGCGCTGGTGGCCGGCGTGACCGTTTCTGTCGATTGCAGCGCACTGCCGAATTTTGAGCACATCGATGGCCCCCCGCACGACGTCGTCGAGCGCATGCTGCCGCTGGTGCGCCAGCACGCATTGGAGGCGCGGTTGCAGCGGGCGCTCGCCGCGATCGAGGCCAAGGGCATGCTCGATCCCCATACCGGGCTGTTCACCATCGTGGCGTTCCTGCGCGATCTCGCCCGCGCCGTCGAGGACGGCCGGCGCGTGCGGCTTAGCCTATCGCTCGGCCGCATCTGCTTTCCGACCGCGCTTGATCGGCGCACCAGCCTCGACGTCGCGCGCCAGACCAGCCGGCTCGTGCGCAGCGTCGATTTTGCCTGCCGCGCCAGCGACGGCTCGATCCTGCTCGCCTTTCCCAATACCGCGCTGCGCAGCGCCCACGTCATCGCGCGGCGCCTGGCGAGCGCGCTCAAACAGACCATGCTCGCGATCCACGGCACCGACGGCCCGACCGATCCGATGGTGACACTCGCCACGCTCAAGCCCGAAGACACGGTCGAGTCGCTGCTCGCGCGGGTGTCCGACCCGGCCGTGGTTGCGGCGGGGTAGGCCTGCGGCTACGCTCACGCCAGCAACGGCAGGAGCCGCCCATGTCCGCCGCTTCGCTCCCTGTTTCGGTCGACGTGTTCTCGGACGTTGTCTGCCCGTGGTGCCTTATCGGAAAACGCAGGCTTGAGAAAGCGATAGCGCTCAAACCTGAGATTGCCGTTGAGGTGCATTACCAGCCCTATTTCCTCAACCCCTGGGTGCCGCACGAAGGTCTCAGCCGCAGGGAATACCTGACCGCCAAGTTCGGCTCGCCCCAGCGCTACCAGGCCATCGCTGAGCGGGTCGCCGCCGTCGCCCGCAGCGAGGGTCTCGCCTACAACATCGAGAGGGTCTCCCGCCAGCCCAACACCCGCGACTGCCACCGGCTCATCCTGTGGGCCGGCTCGATCGGCCAGGCCGCGGCCATGAAGCAGCGGCTGATGGACCTCTATTTCACCGAGGGCGGCGACCTCTCCGACCCAGAAGTGCTGGTGCAGGCGGCGCGTGACTGCGGGCTCGACGATGAGGAGGTGCGCGCGCATCTCGCCGGTCAAACCGACGTGGCGCTGGTCGAGGAGGCGGCCAAGGCCGCCCAGGAGGCGGGCATCGACGGCGTGCCGTTCTTCGTGTTCGGGCAGGCGCTCGCGGTGTCCGGCGCCCAGCCCGCCGAATATCTCGCGGCTGCTATCGAGCAGGCGGCGCGGCACCCTGGCCTGCCGCAGGCGCCCGCGAATTAGCACCCCATCATTGCGAGCGAAGCGACGCAATCCCGTGCGTCATGCCGTTGTTGTCCGGGATTGCTTCGTCGGCCTTCGGCCTCCCCGCAATGACCACCCCGGTGTCGGCTCTCATCGTCGTCACGCCGCCTTCGCGCGCTCGGCGATTGAGACAAGGCGGCGCAGAATGTGCGTCGTGCCCTTCAGTCGATCCTCCGGCTGCTCCCAATCGTGGAAGAACACGACCTTCATGTCGGGGCGAACGCGCGCCGCCTTGCCGTGTTCGCGGATATAGGCCACGAGCCCTTCCGGGTTGGCAAAGCTGTCGTCGCGGAATGACAGCACCGCGCCCTTGGGGCCGACCTCGATCCTGGCCACGTTCGCGCCCCGGCACAGAGCCTTGATCGCGACGACGTCGAGCAGGTGCTTGACTTCCGCCGGCATGGGCCCGAAGCGGTCGACCAGCTCGGCGCCGAAAGCATGGATATCGCGGTCCTCCTCAAGTTCGGCCAGCCGCCGGTAGAGCGCGAGCCGGACCGGGAGGTCGGCGACATAATCTTCCGGAATCAGCACCGGCGTGCCGATCGTGATCTGCGGCGACCACCGGTCGGCCAGCGGCTCCTCGGCGCCCGCCTTCAGGCTCGCCACCGCCTCCGCCAGCATCTGCTGGTAGAGCTCGAAGCCGACCTCCTTGATGTGGCCGGACTGCTCCTCGCCGAGCAGGTTGCCGGCGCCGCGGATGTCGAGATCATGGGAGGCGAGCTGGAAGCCGGCGCCCAGCGTGTCGAGTGCCTGCAGGACTTTTAGGCGGCGCTCGGCCTGGGCATTGATGCGGCGTTCCAGCGGCAGCGTGAACAGCGCATAGGCGCGCACCTTCGAGCGGCCGACGCGCCCGCGCAACTGGTAGAGCTGGGCGAGCCCGAACATGTCGGCGCGGTTGACGATGAGCGTGTTGGCGGTCGGAATGTCGAGGCCGGATTCGATGATGGTGGTCGACAGCAGCACGTCATAGCGGCCGTCGTAGAAGGCAGCCATGACGTCCTCGAGCACGCCGGCCGGCATCTGGCCATGCGCCACCGCGACCCGCGCCTCGGGCACGTTCTTGTCCAAAAACTCCTTGACGCTGGGAAGGTCCTCGATGCGCGGGCAGACGTAGAAGGCTTGGCCGCCGCGATAACGCTCGCGCAAAAGTGCCTCGCGCACGATGAGTTCGTCGAACGGGGAGACGAACGTGCGCACGCTCAGCCGGTCGACCGGCGGCGTGGCGATGATGGAGAGATCGCGCACGCCGGTGAGCGCAAGCTGCAGCGTGCGCGGGATCGGCGTGGCGGTGAGCGTGAGCACGTGCACCTCGGCGCGCATCTGCTTGAGCTTTTCCTTGTGGGCGACGCCGAAATGCTGTTCCTCGTCGACGATGAGCAGGCCGAGGCTCTTGAACTTGACGGTCTTGCCGAGCAGGGCGTGAGTGCCGATCACGATGTCGACGCCGCCCTCGGCAAGCCCCTTCTTGACCTTGGCGAGCCCTTTTGCGCCGACCAGGCGGGAAGCGTGGGCGAGGTGCAGAGGAAAGCCGCGGAAGCGCTCGGAGAACGTGCGCATATGCTGGCGCGCCAACAGCGTGGTCGGCACCACCACCGCGACCTGCATGCCGTTCATGGCGGCCACGAACGCCGCGCGCAGGGCGACCTCGGTCTTGCCGAAGCCGACGTCGCCGCAAATCAGCCGATCCATCGGGCGACCCGAGGCGAGATCGTGCAGCACCGCCTCGATCGCCGCCTGCTGATCCTCGGTCTCCTCGTAGGGAAAGCCGGCGCAGAACTCCTCGTAAATCCCGACGCCGGTGGTGAAGCGCGGCGCTTCCCGAAGCTGCCGCTCGGCTGCGACCTTGATAAGCTCGCCCGCGATCTCGCGGATACGCTGCTTCATGCGCGCCTTGCGCGTCTGCCAGGCGCTGCCGCCCAGCCGATCGAGCTCGACGGCGGCCTCCTCGGAGCCGTAGCGCGAGAGCAGCTCGATGTTCTCGACCGGAACAAAGAGCTTGTCGCCGCCGGCGTAATGGATCTCTAGGCAGTCCCGCGGCGCCCCCGCCGCCTCGATGCGCGCCAGACCGACGAAGCGGCCGATGCCGTGATCGACGTGCACGACGAGATCGCCCGCCGCCAAACTCGTGACCTCGGCGATGAAGTTCTCCGCGCGCCGGGCCGCGCGCCGCGGGCGCACGAGGCGGTCGCCGAGTATGTCCTGCTCGCCGATGAGCGCGACGTCGGCCGCCTCGAATCCGCTTTCGAGGCCGAGCACCGCGAGGCCGACATCAGCCCGTGGACGCGCCAGAACCTGCGGCCAGGAGTCCACGTTCACGAGATGGTCCAACCCGTGATCGGCGAGCACGTGGCGCATGCGCTCGCGCGCGCCCTCGCTCCACAGCGCGATCACGACCCGCTTGCCGGCCGACTGCAGCGCGGCCACATGCTCCTTCACCGCCTCGAACACGTTGCCGCCCGGCTGGCTGCGCTCGGGCGCAAAATTGCGGCCCTGACGGGTGGCGACATCAAGGACGCCCGCGCCGGCGGGCAGCGCGAACGACGACAGGCGCACGAGCGCGCTTGACGCCAGGCGCTCGTGCCATTCGGCCTCGCCGAGATAGAGCCGCTCGGGCGGCAGCGGCTT
>DATBWJ010000203.1:0-3958 GCA_036514935.1 Xanthobacteraceae bacterium | reverse complement strand
GGCGGCCCGCGTCGCAACGCCCGCGGCTGAGGCGGGCGAGGACGGCTCGACCGGCTCAACGGGGTCCTCGTTTCGCTGGCCCGTGCGCGGGCGCGTGATCGCCGGATTTGGGCCGAGCACCAACGGGCTGCAAAACGACGGCATCAATCTGGCGGTGCCCGAGGGCACCGCCGTGCGGGCGGCCGAGGAAGGCGTCGTCGCCTACGCCGGCAACGAGCTCAAGGACTACGGCAACCTCGTTCTCGTGCGCCACGCCAACGGCTTGGTGACCGCCTACGCGCACGCAAGCGAGATCCTCGTCAAGCGCGGCGACACGGTGCGGCGCGGGCAGGTGATCGCGCGCTCGGGACAGACCGGCAAGGTGACCTCGCCGCAGTTGCATTTCGAAATCCGCAAGGGCTCAACGCCGGTCGATCCGACCAAGTACCTGCCGGGCGCGTGACCGGCTTGGAGCATTTTCCGGCGAAGTGGGAACCGGTTCGCCGCAGAAAATGCGACAAAACGTAAGAAGCTACCGCTCGGACGGCTCCACCAGGCGGACGCCGAGCCGGCCAGCGAGATCCTGGACGTACTGCCAGGCCACGCGGCCCGAGCGGGCGCCGCGCGTCGTCGCCCATTCGAGCGCTTCGCGACGCACCGCCTCCGGATCGGCGGGTATTCCGAAGTAGTCGACGTAGCCCCTCACCATCGCAAGGTATTCGTCCTGACTGCAGCGGTGGAAGCCGAGCCACAGGCCGAAGCGGTCGGACAGCGACACCTTCTCCTCGACCGACTCGGCCGGATTGATCGCGGTCGAGCGCTCGTTCTCCACCATGTCGTGTGACATCAGGTGACGGCGGTTCGACGTGGCGTAGAGGATGACGTTGTCCGGCCGCCCCTCGATGCCGCCCTCGAGCACGGCCTTGAGCGACTTGTAGGACGTGTCCTCGGCGTCGAATGACAGGTCATCGCAAAACACGACGAACCGGTGGCGAACGCCGCGCAGCAGCGCCATCAGGTCGGGCAGGCTTTCGATGTCCTCGCGATGGATTTCGATCAGCTTGAGCGATGCCGCCTTGGCGCCGAGCGCGGCATTGATCGAGGCGTGCACGGCCTTGACCAGCGAGGACTTGCCCATGCCGCGCGCGCCCCACAAGAGCGCGTTGTTGGCGGGCAGGCCGCGCGCGAAGCGCTCGGTGTTCTCGACCAGGATGTCGCGCATGCGATCGATGCCCTTGAGCAGCGACATGTCGACGCGGTTGACGTGCTTGACCGGCGCGAGTCGCCACCCAACCGGGTGCCACACGAAGGCGTCGGCGCCCGCGAGATCGACCGGCGCGAGCGCCGGCGGCGCGAGGCGCTCCAGCGCGCTCGCGATGCGGCCGAGAAGCTCGCCATCGGGCGCGGCGCGCGCTGCGGGTCTCGATGGTTTCACCATGGCAGCCCCTTCGGCACGGCGGCAGGCTTAACGGGCTGCTGGCCTGATCGCAAGACAGCTTCGCCGCCATGTCCGGCCACGTTGCATTCAATCGGCTGACCGCTATATTCGCGCGCCGGCGGCGGCCGCCCGCGGCGCGGTCCGCGATGCAATCAGGCGATTTCCGGCTGCCACATCGACAGGGGACATTCGATGTTCATCACGCCCGCTTATGCCCAGGGCGCCTTCGGCAGCAGCGACACGCTGATATCGCTGCTGCCATTCGTTGCCATCTTCGTCATCATGTATTTGCTCATCCTGCGGCCGCAGCAGAAGAAGGTGAAACAGCATCAGGAAATGGTCAAGAACGTGCGGCGCGGCGACACGGTGGTGACCTCGGGCGGTCTCGTCGGTAAGATCACCAAGGTGGTCGACGACGATCACATCGAAGTCGAGATCGCCGACGGCGTGCGCGTGCGGCAGCTGCGCCAGATGATCTCCGACGTGCGCGCCAAGGGCGAGCCGGTGAAGGACGAAGCGAGCTGAACGGCAGGCGTCGATGCTCTATTTCTCGCGCTGGAAGGCGGCGGCGATCATGGCCACGGTCATCATCGTGTGCCTGTTTGCGGCGCCCAACTTCGTCGCTGAGAAGACCGTGCAGGGCTGGCCCAAGTGGGCGCAGCGCCACATCGTGCTGGGCCTCGACCTGCAGGGCGGCTCGCACATCCTGCTCGAAGTCGACGTCAATGACGTGCGCAAGCAAAAATTCGACGCGCTGCGCGACGACGTGCGGCGCGTGCTGCGCGACGCCCGGATCGGCTACACCGGCCTCGCGGTGCGCGGCGACGCGGTCGAAGTCCGCATCCGCGAGGGCTCGGATGCCCAGCAGGCGCTGAGCAAGCTGCGCGAGCTGTCGCAGCCCCTGGGCGGTCTGTTGGGCGGAACGGGACAGCGCTCCCTCGACGTCAGCGATGCCGGCGGCGGCCTCATCCGCCTGTCGGTCACCGAGGCCGCGATGACGGAGCGCATCCGCCAGGTGGTCGAGCAGGCCATCCCGATCATCGAAAAGCGGGTGAACGAGCTCGGCCTGGTCGAGCCCACCATCCAGCGCCAGGGCCTCGACCGCATCCTGGTGCAGGTGCCGGGGCTCGGAGACCCGCAGCGTCTGCTCGACCTCATCGGACGGACCGCCAAACTGGAATTCCGCATGGTCGATCTGTCGATGCCGGTGCAGGACGCCCTGCAGAGCCGCCCGCCGCCGGAATCGGAGGTGCTCTATGAGGGCCGCAAGGAGCCGAGGACGCCGATCCTGATCCACAAGCAGGCGCTGGTCGCTGGCGAAGATCTGGTCGACGCCCAGCCGGGCTTCGATCAGCGCACGGGCGAGCCGATCGTGACGTTCCGCTTCAACACGGCGGGCGCGCGGCGCTTCGCGCAGGTCACCCAGGAAAACGTCGGCCGGCCGTTCGCCATCGTGCTCGACACCGAGGTGATCTCCGCGCCGGTGATCCGCGAGCCGATCCTGGGCGGCTCCGGGCAGATCTCCGGCAATTTCACGGTCGAGGCGGCCAACGACCTCGCCATCCTGCTGCGGGCGGGCGCGCTGCCGGCCAGGCTCACGCCGATCGAGCAGCGCGTCGTCGGCGCCGGCCTCGGCCAGGACTCGATCGACAAGGGCAAGTTCGCCTCCTACGCCGGCGGCGCGCTCGTCGTCATCTTCATGTTCGCCACCTATGGCCTGTTCGGCCTGTTCGCCAACATCGCGGTGGCCATCAACGTGGCGATGATCTTCGGCATCCTCTCGCTCCTGAACGCCACGTTGACGCTGCCCGGCATCGCCGGGATCGTGCTGACGGTCGGCATCGCGGTCGACTCGAACGTGCTGATCTACGAGCGCATTCGCGAGGAGGTACGCGCCGGTCGCTCGGCGATCATGGCGATCGACGCCGGCTTCAACCGAGCGCTCGCCACCATCCTCGATTCCAACATCACGACGTTCATCGCGGCGGCCGTGCTGTTCTTCATCGGCACCGGGGCGGTGCGCGGGTTTGCGGTCACGCTCGGCATCGGCATCATCACCACCCTGTTCACCGCGTTCACGCTGACGCGCCTGATCGTCGCCACCTGGGTCCAGCGGGTGCGGCCAAAAACCGTGCCGATTTGAACGGCGGCCAGCAAGGACAGAAGCCGTGCGCCTGCTTCGCATCGTACCGGACGACACCAAGTTCGATTTCATGCGCTTCCGGCGCATCAGCTTTCCGCTGTCGGCGCTGCTGTCGATCGTGGCGATCGCCCTTTATTTCTTCAACGGCCTCAATTTCGGCATCGATTTTCGCGGCGGCACCCTCATGGAGGTGCAGGCGAAGGCGGGCCAGGCCGACCTCGCCGCCATGCGCGCGACGCTGGGCGCGCTCAATCTCGGCGAGGTGCAGCTCCAGCAGTTCGGCGGGCCGGCGGACGTCTTGATCCGGATCGCCCAGCAGCCGGGCGGAGAGGCGGCCCAGCAGCTCGCGGTCCAGAAGGTGCGCGAGGCGCTCGGCGACAGCGTCGACTACCGGCGCG
>DATBWJ010000202.1:0-3662 GCA_036514935.1 Xanthobacteraceae bacterium | reverse complement strand
CCCGGCCGCAATCCTCAACGCGCGGCTCGCCGCGACACTTCACGAAAGGCACCACAATGGACCAGTCAGCTCTGTCCAGCCGCGCCATCCTCGGCATGTACTACGCGCGCCTCGAAACGCCCACGATCGGCGGCTGGATCGACGGCGTCTCCAACCTGTTCGGGTCCGATCAGGGCTCGGAAACCTACGTCGACCTCGGCCAGGTGCCGCGCATGCGCGAGTGGATCGGGTCTCGCCAGGCCAAGGGCCTGCGCGTCAACCAGTTCACCGTGCGCAACCGCCATTACGAGGCAACGCTCGAACTCATGCTCAAGGACATGCGGCGCGACAAGACCGCGCAGATCCGCGCCCGCCTCGACGAATTCGCCGCCGAGGGCGACGCCCATTGGGGCACGCTGCTGTCGACGCTCCTGATCAACGGACCCTCGACCGTCTGCTATGACGGCCAGTTCTATTTCGACACCGACCACGCCGAGGGCGATTCCGGCACGCAGAGCAACGACATCAGCGTCGACATTTCGGCGCTGCCGGCCTCGGTGCACGGCGCCGGCGCGACCGCGCCGAGCAACGAGGAAATGCAGCAGGCGATCGTCGCCGGCATCGCGCAGATACTCAGCTTCAAGGACGATCAGGGCCGGCCGATGAATTCCAACGCCCGCCGCTTCCTGGTGACGCCGCCGCCCTCGCTGTGGATGGCGGCGGTCGCCGCGGTGTCGCCGCTGACCACCGCGGCGATGATCCAGAACATCAACCCCAACGTGCTCGCCAATACGAGGGTCGATGTCGAGATGCTGCCGGAACTGACCTGGACCGACAGTTTTGCGATCTGGCGCACGGATTCCCCCATCCGCGGCCTCATCCGCCAGGAGGAGGCGGCGCCGGTCATCAAAATGAAGGACGAGAACAGCGAGTTCGCCTTCGACAACGACGCCATCCAGGTCGGCATCGACGCCTGGCGCGGCGCCGACTATGGCCTCTGGCAGCGCGCCTGCTACGTCACGATGGTCTGAGCGCTGCGCGCCCGACGTAGCCCGGGCATTGTGGTCATTGCGAGGGCAGCCTTCGTAGCCCGGGTGGAGCGCAGCGAAACCCGGGACGGCCGACTCCCGGATCGCGCGCCGCGCGTTCCGGGCTACTGCTCGCT
The DNA here is from genome assembly GCA_036514935.1 of Xanthobacteraceae bacterium. Taxonomy (GTDB): domain Bacteria; phylum Pseudomonadota; class Alphaproteobacteria; order Rhizobiales; family Xanthobacteraceae; genus DATBWJ01. The sequence goes on along the minus strand of DATBWJ010000202.1, from coordinate 2,518 downwards.
GCAATTGGGGAATGCGGTCATGACCCGCTATCGCGTCGATACGATTGTCGTAAAATTCGGGCCCGGCCAGCAGCTCGTGCTGGCGCCGGCGCAGATCGCGCGCCGCCGGCATTGCCTCAACGTGCCGGCCGGCTATTCGGGCGAGGCGGCGTCGCTCGTGACCGCGCGCGCCGCCATCGAGTTCAAGCGCGGCGAGGTCATCGGCCTCGCCGCCCTCGACAAGCCGCTGATCGGCATGCTCGTGCCGGTAGCCGTGGTCAGAGATCAGAGGTCAGAGGGCAGAGGATCAAAGATCCGACATCCGACATCCGACATCTGACACCTGATCTCTGATCTCTGACATCTGATCCCTGATCCCTGCCATGGCCATCGAATCCGCCGCCGACCGCGCGATATTCCTCGATGCCGCCGAGTTCGGCGCGGCCGTCGAGTACACGATCGCGGCGACGGGCGAGATCATCGCCATCGATGCGCTGTGGATCGTGCGTCCGCTCGCCGCCGGCTTCGCCGATGCCGACGAGGACGCGATCGCGTCCACGCTCCTGCTGCGCGCCGACGACATCGCCGCGCCGGTCGAGGACGACCTGGTCGAGCGGCTTTCCGACGGCCAGCGCATGCGTGTGGTGCCGCCGATCGCGCCCGACGGCACCGGCATGATCCGCGTCGCGCTCGAAATCTACGCGCCGGTGGTGCCGCCCGGCTACGTGCCGACCTACTACATCCTCGGCTTCTGAGTAGCCCGGATTGCACATCGCGCGATCCGGGGCGGGCATCCCGGTTAAGAAAGCAAGGCTTCGCCCGCTGAATCGAGATTGCCGGGACAAGCCCGGCAATGACGAGCTGATCATCGGAAACAGTATGACCAGACCTCCGACCTCCGGGATCTGAAATGCCCAACCTCACCAGCGTCCATGTCACCGCCGGGGTGCCCGACACCGGCACCGGCGACGTATCGACCATCGACGCCTTGATGGCAGATGGCGGCCAGGCCACGCTCGGCGCCAAGGCCGACGCCGCCTGGAGCGGCAGCGGCGCGGGCTCGCTCGTCGCCGTCGCCAAGGCGATGGCGGCCTCGCTCGCCGGCACGCTGACGGTCGCCGCCCACGCCGTCACGCAGTCGGGCGCCTGGAGCGTCAGCCTCGGCGCCGCGCTGCCGGCGGGCACCAACGCCATCGGCAAGCTCGCCGCCAATGACGGCGTCGACATCGGCGATGTCACGGTCAACAACGCCACCATCGCCGTCACCCAATCCGGCACGTGGTCGCTGCGCGCGCAGGACGGCGCCGGCAACGCGCTGACCGGTTTCGATGCCGATTCGGGCGCCGGCAGCGAATACGTGCTCGGCATCAGCCTGCGCAAGACCGCTTCGGGCGGCTCGGTGGAGGCCGGCACCGCCACAGATCCGCTGCGCGTCGATCCGACCGGCACCACGACGCAGCCCGTCAGCCTGGCGAGCGTGCCCGCCCATGACGTCACCAACGCCGGCACCTTCGCGGTGCAGGCGACGATCGCGGCCGGCGCCACCAGCATCGCCAAGGCGGAGGACGTGGCGTCGGCCAATGCCGATGTCGGCGTGCCGGCGCTGGCGGTGCGCAAGGCGACGCCCGCCAACACCTCCGGCGCCGACGGCGATTACGAGTTCCTGCAGATATCGGCCGGCCGGCTATGGACCTCGGCCGCGCTCGAAGCCGGCACCAACGCCATCGGCAAGCTCGCCGCCAATTCGGGCGTCGACATCGGCGATGTCGACGTGACCTCGGTCGTGCCGGGTACCGGCGCCACGTCGCTCGGCAAGGCCATCGATGGGGCGGCCGGTGCCACCGACACCGGCGTGGCCGCGCTCCAGGTGCGCGACGACGCGCTGGCGACGCTCACGCCCATCGACGGCGACTACAACCCGCTGCGCGGCAACGCGCGCGGGGCGACCTGGGTGGCGATCGAGGACGGCGCCGGCGGCCAGATCACGACATTCGGCGGCGGCGCGCAGTACACCGAGGCCGACACCGACGCCTCCATCACCGGCACGGCGGTGATGTGGGAGGATGCCAGCGACACGCTGCGCGCGGTCAGTGCGGCGAAGCCGTTGCCGGTCAATGTCGTGGCGGGCGGCACTTCGGGCACGCAATATACCGAGGCCGATGTCGATGCCACGATCACCGGCACCGCACTCATGTGGGAGGACGCCAGCGACACCTTGCGCGTGGTGTCGGCGGCCAAGCCGTTGCCCACGCAGGTTTCGGCCGCCCTGCCGGCCGGCACCAACAATATCGGCGACGTCGATATTCTCTCGATCGCGGCCGGCGAAAATGTCATCGGCAAAGCGGCTGTGCCGGGCGCGCTCATCGACGTGACGCTTTCGCTTGACACGGCGGCCTATGCCGACGGCGACGTGCTCGCCGACACCCAAACCGTGACCAGCATCTTCCGCGTCGCGGATGGGACGGCGACGCTCGACAGTATCCATGTGCTCGACGAGGACGACCAGGGTCAGGCCCTCGACCTGATCTTCCTCGGCGCC
>DATBWJ010000201.1:0-6978 GCA_036514935.1 Xanthobacteraceae bacterium | reverse complement strand
GCGCGGTGTGGAACGAGTTCGCCGCCGCCATCGGCCTCGATCCCAACGGGCGCGATCCCACGGAGAGCCAGCCGGCCTGAGCCGCGGCAAACCGACCCTGGATCGCCCGCGGCGCGGCCATCGACGTGCCGGTATCCGGCTGCCCACAGCCGAATCCGCCGGTGGCGATTGTTTTTGTGAGAGATATCAACGCTTTCCTGGGCTCGTTCACGGCGTTTCAAGAATTTGTGAGCCCCCTTCGGAAACCCGGCCAGCGTTCCTACGTTAGGACCGTGGCGGCGGGGATGCCGCGGCGCGTCCCGCCGGCTGAGTCCGACATCGCGGCTTTCGACGCGATCAGCACCGAAGCTGAACCGCCACCTTGCAGCCGACGACCAACGGATGGTGAGCGCACATGAACAACTCGTCCATGCGCAGCGCGGACCGCGCGACCCATTTCAAGGTTGTGGTCGTGTCGCTGATCGCCTCGATCGTCGTGATCATCATCGGCATTTCCACCATGCGGAGCGACCTTCCGGTCGCGCAGATCGAAGCGAGCGCCCCGGTGATCAAGGCCGGAAGCCCGTCGTCGTGATGCGCAGCGATACGCCCGCCATTCGCTGATACCCCCGGCGTCTCCGCCTCGACGCGCCCGAGGCGGGTGCATAGGGCTCCTTGGGGCGGTCCGGCTGGGCCGGGTGTTCCGGGCGACGCTGCCGCAGCAATGATTTTTCGTGATCCGGTCATTCGGGAAATAACTTATCCTAAATTGCTGCCGTCACCCGCAAGTTTAGAACTTTTTTCTATTTTCCTCCTGATTTCGCTTGCGCCCGGCAATGGAAATCGCCTTTCATGGCGCGTTTCGGCTCGCCGAGCCGATCGTCAGGGGAGCAGGCACGGTGGCGCGCATTGTGGAACTCGAACCAGGCATCTTCGTCGCGCCTCAGCTTGTCGAGCCCGACTTCGCCGAGATTGCGGCCCGCGGCATCCGCTCCGTCGTGAACAACCGGCCCGACGGCGAAGCGCCTGGCCAGTTGCCGAACGAACAAGCCGAAGCGGCCGCGCGCCGGCATGGCTTGGCCTTCCGCTTTTTGCCGGTCACGTCGCTGACGGTGACCGATGACGCGGTGGTCGGCGCCTTCGCCCGGCTGCTGGGCGACCTGCCGCGCCCGACCCTGCTGTATTGCCGGAGCGGGACGCGCTGCACCATCCTTTGGACGCAGGTCGCTGCTCCTCGGCTCGGTGTCGAGCGCGTGCTGCGGATCGCCGCGCATGCGGGCTATGACATGGAGGTCCTGCGCGACGACCTCGTGGAGCGCTCGCGCCAGCTCGTCAGCGCCTGAACGCCGGCAGGGCGTCGCGCGGCGGCGCCGGGGTTAACGATTCCTCACCGGCGTCGGTTTCCTTTCGCGGCCAATTGTCGTTGTCGCGAGAACTTCGTGACAAAGGATTTGCTGCATAGTTCGCGTCGGAAAGGACGCAAACAATGCTTCTCACAGTTCAAGCAGACGACGGCGACGAACTTCACCTGCACCCGCTTCAGGTGTTCGCGGATCATGTTGTCGTTCGGCTGGAAGTGCACAACAAGGTGTTCGCGCCCAGCGAGATCGAAAGCGTCACTCTGACACTGGACCAGGCGCGTTCACTCAGTCGCACGCTGGCAGCGATCGTGCAATCGATGAGCCCGCGTCCGTTGGCGATGTGCAATTGAGTCGCTCGGGCGGAGCTTGCGCGATATCCCAGGACTCGCGGGCGGCGACGGCCGGCGTGACTGGACGAAGCGGTCGGTTGTGACGGGGTATCGCTGAGGCGTCAGCGAGGCGCCTGCTAGAGCATTTTCAGGAAAAGTGGAATCCGGTTTTCCGTCCGAAAATGCGACCACGCAAAAATCTAGAGCGCTTTCAGTTTCCATAGAAACTGAAAACGCTCTAGCGTTGGCGACGCACATTGCGCACATTGCGCACCTTGAAAATTCGTTGCCAGCTAGGCGCCAGCCACATTCTCAGACCGACAGCGCGCCGCGCGGGCGCAGGCTGCCGATCGAATCAAGCTCCGCCTGCTCGCGCGCGTCGTCGGCGGCGCGCTCGCGCATCTGGTCGCGTTCGTCGAGCAGTTCCACCTTTTTCAGCTCCTCGAACGCCTCCTGCAAGGCGACCTTGGCGTCTTCGAGCTGAACGCGCAGCTCGTCAGCGGAGTGCTTGAGGTTCTCGCGCCGCTGGATCGCGGCCTTGGCATAGGTCGGATAGGCGTAATGACCAGGGTCATGGATGCCGGTGCGCTCCTGCTCGACCTGGATCTCGCGGTCGAGATCGATCGCCATGCGCTCGAATTCCGCAATCATGCCCTCGATCTGGGCCACCTTGCGCCGCTTGTCGTCGACCTGAAACTTCTTCAAGCGAACGAGCGTTTCACGCGACTTCATCGACTCTTACTCCCCAGAAGCTCGAGAGCTCCGAATCCGGCCGAAATGAGCCCCGACGCGCAGGCGAGCTGGCCGCCGCCCGCATTCAGCGCCGAGTGTGCCGCCATAATGTTAGTTTTCGGTTTCCACGCTTCCTAGAATGCGGGCGAGCCACTGGTATCCCTCGATCAAGGAAGTGGCCTCGTCCTTTCCCTGGGCAAGGAAGGCATCGATCGGCCCGTGCAGCCGGATGGCCTCGTCGACCTCCGCGCTCGAACCCGGCCGATAGGCGCCGAGCCGTATCAGCTCCTCCATGTCGGCGTAGACCGCCATCACCTGCCGCGCGCGGTTGATGGCGGCAAGGTAATCCGGATCGGCCGCCCGCGGCATGGTGCGGGACACCGATTTGAGGATGTTGATGGGGGGATAGCGGCCGCGCTCGGCGATGGCGCGGTCCATCACGATGTGGCCATCGAGAATGGCACGCACGGCGTCGGCGACCGGCTCGTTGTGATCGTCGCCATCGACCAGCACCGTGAACATGGCGGTGATGGTGCCGCGGTCGACGCCGGGGCCGGCGCGTTCGAGCAGTCGCGGCAGCTCGGTGAATACGGTCGGCGTGTAGCCCTTGGCGGTCGGCGGCTCGCCGGCCGCAAGCCCGATGTCGCGCTGGGCCACCGCGAACCGTGTGACCGAGTCCATCAGCACCAGCACGTCGTTGCCCTCGTCGCGGAAGTACTCGGCAAGAGTGAGCGTGAGCAGGCCGGCCTGCCGGCGCATCAGCGCGGGCTCGTCGGAGGTCGAGACCACCACCACCGAGCGAGCAAGCCCAGCCTCGCCGAGATCGTCCTGGAGAAACTCCTGCACCTCCCGCCCGCGCTCGCCAACGAGACCGATGATCGACACGTCGGCGGTGACGTTGCGGGCAAGCATCGACAGTAATACGGATTTGCCGAGCCCGGAGCCGGAGAAAATGCCCATGCGCTGACCGCGGCAACAGGTCAGGAAAGTGTTGAGCGCGCGGACGCCGAGGTCGAGCGGTCCCCCGACGCGCTGGCGCGCATGGGCGGGCGGCGGGCGGTTGCGAAACGGATAAGGCGATGAGCCGAGCGGCAGTGGCCCCCTGGCGTCGATCGGCTCGCCCATGGCGTTGACCACGCGGCCGAGCCAGCCGCTGGATGGCCGCACGGCGCCCGGGGTGGACATCACGATCGCCCGGCAGCCGCGCCGCACGCCTTCGAGCGGAGCGAACGGCATCAACAAAGCCTTGGCGCCCGAGAACCCGACGACCTCGCAAGGGATTGCGCGCGTGCCGGTCTCGATATTGACGCGCGCGCCGACCGACATGGCGTGCAGGGGCCCGGCGGCCTCGACCATCAGCCCGCGCACGCCGACGACGCGGCCGTAGACCTCGACGCCGTCAAGATCCAAGATCTGCTCGGCGAGCGCCTTCACGGCCGCATCCGCGCAGCGGAAACCGAGCCTTCACCCTTAACCTCGTGTTTACCCGCGTCATTAATCATTACGTCACCGTCCCTTGGGATCAGAAGGTGGCTCGCCCGCCAGGACGGACGGACGAGTCGTAAGAATCGGTTATCACCGACTCTTAAAGTAAACTACGAACGTAAGCGTGTCCAAAAAACCACTCTTGCGCAATGTTTTAGACCGATTCGGGCAAAACCGCCCAGCGGCTTCTTGCGCCCAGGAATCAGGTTTTGTTAACCATACCTTGCTTATGTTCCGAATCAGTTTGTCCCGAGGCGTATTCCAAGGCGGCCTATTGGGGCGCGCCGACCTGGGCCCGAAGCGGCTAGGAAGGGGATTGGCATGCGCGTTCTGCTGATTGAAGACGATGCCTCGACGGCCCAATCGATCGAGTTGATGCTGAAATCGGAGAGCTTCAACGTTTACACCACCGATCTTGGTGAGGAAGGCATCGACCTCGGCAAGCTGTACGACTACGACATCATCCTGCTCGACCTCAATCTGCCCGACATGTCCGGCTTCGAGGTGCTGCGCTCGCTGCGCGTCTCGAAGGTGAAAACGCCGATCCTCATTCTGTCCGGCCTTGCCGGCATCGAGGACAAGGTCAAGGGGCTCGGCTTCGGCGCCGACGACTACCTGACCAAGCCCTTCCACAAGGACGAGCTGGTCGCGCGCATCCACGCCATCGTGCGTCGATCCAAGGGCCACGCCCAGTCGGTCATCCAGACCGGCGACCTCGTCGTCAATCTCGACACCAAGACCGTCGAGGTCGGCGGTCAGCGCGTCCACCTCACCGGCAAGGAGTACCAGATGCTGGAACTCCTCAGCCTGCGCAAGGGCACAACGCTGACCAAGGAGATGTTCCTCAACCATCTCTATGGCGGCATGGACGAGCCGGAGCTGAAAATCATCGACGTCTTCATCTGCAAGCTGCGCAAGAAACTCGCCAACGCCTCGATCGGCAAGAATTTCATCGAGACGGTATGGGGCCGCGGCTACGTGCTGCGCGAGCCGGTCGAGGACGAGGCACGGATTCCCGCGTAGGACCAACTCTCCTCCAGCCTCCGGGCCTTCCGGAACCCCGCCTGTCAATGGCGGGGTTTTTGTTGGTGCGTTGCGTGGATGGTGTGCTCGATCTTTCGCCAGATCAGCGCAGCGCGTTTGCGCCGCGCGCAGGGGAGGAGGTAAAAGGAGAAGCAACAATCGGACGCGCCGCATGCGCGTCATTGCTTGGGAGGGAAACGTCGATGCGCCTTCGCCTTGCATGGATGGCCGTTTCGGTGGTCGTCGCCCTGTCTCCCGCCGCCGCACAGGACAAGGCGCCGATCCGTCTGCTCGTCGGGGTCCAGGCCGGCGCCACCACGGACCTGGTTGCCCGCCAGTTGGCCGAAAAGTTGCGCGACAGCCTCGGCGAGGTGGTGGTGGTTGAGAACAAGCCGGGGGCTGCCCAGCGTATCGCGCTTGCCGAATTGAAGAAGGCGCCGCCCGACGGACGCACCATGGTGCTGGTCGCCAGCGCGGCCTTTTCGATCATGCCGCACATTTACGGCGACCGCCTCGGCTACGACCCGGTGAAAGATTTCACGCCAGTAACGCGCGTCGTCGCCTTTCAGGTTGGTTTCGGGGCTGGGCTGCAGACGCGCGCGAGCAACATCGCGGAGTTCATCGCCTGGGCCAAGGCAAACCCGGCGCAAGCCTCGTTCGCCTCCCCCGGTGCCGGCACCTCGTCCCATTTCGCCGGCCTGATGTTCGCCAAGGCGGCCGGGATTCAGATGACGCATGTGCCCTACAAGGGCAGCGCGCCCGCCCTCACCGATCTGATCGGGGGCCATATCGCGATGCTGAGCACGGCATTTTCCGATCTGCCAGGGCCGCACCGCGCCGGCAAAATCCGCATCATCGCCATTGCCGGAACGAAGCGATCGCCCGCGGTGCCGGAAGTGGCGACGTTGCGCGAGCAGGGCATCGACATCGGGTTCGACGTCGCGTTCGATCTCTACACCTCGGCCAACGTCCCGCCCGACATCGTCAAGCGATTGAATGCGGCGCTGGTGCAAGCGACGCTGGCGGCGGACTCGCGTCGAAGATTCGAGGCCGTCGGCCTGCAGCCGGCCGGCACAACGGCCGAGGAACTCGCAGCCAAGCAAGCGGAGGAATTCAGGCTGTGGGCTGAGCCCGTGAAGGCAAGCGGTTTCACGGGAGAATAGGCCGAACGCCTTCTTCTGACACCGGCGTTCGTCAGATCAGCCCGGCGGCGTGGAATTTTGCCGCCATGATATCCTTGTCGAACGGCTTGAGCAGGATCTCGTTGGCGCCCGCGTGCAGCGCGCGCGCCACCTGGGCGACGTCGTTTTCGGTGGTGCAGAACACGACGATCGGCTTGTCGCCGCCGGGCATCCGCCGCAGCGTACGCAGGAACTCATAGCCGTCCACGTTCGGCATGTTGGCGTCGAGCAGGACGGCGTTCGGAAGCTGCCGCTGACAATAGATCAGCGCTTCGCGGCCGTCTTCGGCTTCGGCGATGATAAAATCGTAGCCCTCCAGGATGCGGCGGGCAACCTTTCGGATCACGCTCGAATCGTCGACGACGAGGCAGGTCTTCATCGCTGGCTTTCACCGCACGCAAAGGCTGGCATGAGGCGGCGGCATGACCCGCCGGCACCGCCAGTGTGATGGTAAAGGATTTACGCTTGGTTGCGATGCGTGCCCGTCGGCGGCCGCCATGCGGTCATTGGGCGGTAATGACGACGGCGTCGCCCTCGCTCGCAATCGCCGCTGCGAGGCCACACTCCCGGGCGAGCAGTCCCGCATAGTAGGGTTGGATGGCGTGAGCGTCGATCGAGATGGCGGAAGTGCCGGCGAAAAGGCCGGCCGCCGCCTGCGGCACGCGCGCATTCAAGCCGCTGGCGACGACGCGAAAACACATCGTTGCGCCCGAGCCGATCGGGCTGACCGTCAGGAGACCCCCGCGCGGAATGGCCTGCGTCGCGATCAGCAGCATGTTGAGGAGGAGTTTTACTCGGTTCTTTGCCAGCAGCATGCGCGGCAGCTGCCAGGTGAGCCGGGTCCTTGAGTCCTCGATGAAGCCGCGCGCCACGTTCTCGGCATCGCCC
>DATBWJ010000200.1:0-8234 GCA_036514935.1 Xanthobacteraceae bacterium | reverse complement strand
CGCCGCCGCGTTAAAATTTCAGGATAAACTTGGGCCGCTGCACCTCAATCTGTTCATCGAAACCAGCCCGGCGCCGGTCAAATATGCGATGTCGGTGCTCGGCAAGTGCGCGAACACGTTGCGGCTCCCACTGGTGCCGGCATCGGAGAAGGCGCAGGCCGCCGTCCGCGAGGCCATGGTGCACGCGGGCTTGATCAACTGATCCGGGCGCGCCGGGCTCCTTTCGGGACCACTCTTCAAAACGTGCTCCGCGTGCGCGGGGGAGTTGCCCCGGCTGTTCGGTTCGCTGGAGGAGAACCATGCTGGAAGAGTTCAAGAAATTCGCGATGCGGGGCAATGTCATCGATCTGGCGATCGGCGTCATCATTGGGGCCGCATTCGGCAACATCGTGCAGTCGCTCGTTGGCGACGTTTTCATGCCGGTGGTTGGCGCGGTCACCGGGGGCCTCGATTTCTCCAACTATTTCATCCCGTTGTCCTCGCAGGTGACCGCCAGCGCGCTCGCCGATGCGAAGAAGCAGGGGGCCGTCCTGGCCTGGGGCAGTTTTTTGACGGTGGTGATCAATTTCCTGATCATCGCGTGGGTATTGTTCCTCGTGATCCGGTTCGTCAACCGGATGCTGGGGCGGGAGGCCGCAAGAACGCCGCCGCTGACGCGGCAGGAGGAAATCTTGATCGAGATTCGCGACGTGTTGAAGCGCGGGTAACCGGCGGCCCGAACGGCGTAATATCAAGGAGCGACCGTCAGCCGGCCGTCATGCCGGCGATCGTGCGATTGTGTCGTCGGCCAAGCCGGACACCTGCGATCGACGGTGCTCATGATCGGCCGGCGTCGTGCAAGCCGGCGCGGGAAGACAAATGATGGCCAACCAGGAAGCTCCGGTCAAAATCGTCGCCGACAACCGCAAGGCACGCTTCAACTACGAAATCGGCGAGACGTTCGAGGCGGGCATCGCGCTCACCGGCAGCGAAGTGAAGTCGTTGCGCGCTGGCAGAGCGACGATCGGCGAATCCTATGCCGACGCGCGCGGCGGCGAGGTCTGGCTCATCAACGCCAATATCCCGGAATACCAGCAGGCGGGCCGCTTCGGCCACGCGCCCAAGCGGCCGCGCAAGCTCCTGCTGCACAAGCGCCAGATCAGCAAGCTCGCCAGCGCCGTCGAGCGCGAGGGCATGACGATCGTCCCGCTCAAGCTCTACTTCAACGCGAAGGGCCGTGCCAAGCTGGAGCTGGCGATCGCGCGCGGCAAGAAGCTGCACGACAAGCGGGAGACCGAGCGGCGACGGACCTGGGAGCGCGAACGCGGCCGCCTCATGCGCGCAAAGGGGTGAACCATGGCGGTGACGGTGAAACTCGACCATTGCGTCATCCACGTCTCCGATTGGCAACGTTCGAACGCTTTCTATCGCGCGGTGCTGGGCGCCGAACTGGTCCGGCAGAGCGCGCGCTGGGCCTACCGCTTCGGCGACACCCAGCTCAACCTCCATGGTCCGGGAGCAACCGGCGGCCCGGTCGCACGCCTGCCGGTCAAGCCCGGCAACAGCGATCTCTGCTTTGAATGGCACGGCCCCATTGACGCGGCGGTCGCGCATCTTTCGCGCTGCGCGGTCGCCGTCGAGGTCGGCCCGGTGGAACGGTATGGCGCGAAGGGCCGCGGCGTGAGCGTCTATTTCCGCGATCCCGACGGCTCGCTGTTGGAATTCATCTCGTACCCCGACACCGCGGCACGCCGCTGACCGGCGCGCGGAGCCCGAATGGCTCGCCATCGCCGGAGGCCGGCGGCCTGGCGATGTCAGCGGCCCAGGAACGCCCGTGCTGATCTGAACACCGCGCGGAACATGTCCGGCGTCAAGACGCCGGTGCTCGTGTTGTAGCGCGAACAATGATAGCTATCGAAAATCCTGAGTTTGTCGATCGCATGTTCCCCACCGTGGCTGAACGGCGCGGCCGAAGGCCCCACGCCGAGCGCCCGCACCACGCTGTCATGCGCGATGCGACCGAGCGGCAGGACGGCGGCAAGACGCGGCATTTCAGCGATGGTGGCGGCAAGATAGTCGCGGCAGGTGGCGATCTCCTCGCCGGTCGGCTTGTTCTCCGGCGGCACGCAGCGGACCGCGTTGGTGATGCGGGCGTCGATCAGTTCAAGCCTGTCGTCGGCGCGCGCCTGATAATCACCCTCGGCAAAGCCGAACTCTTTGAGCGTTGCATAAAGCAGCTCGCCGGCAAAATCGCCGGTAAAGGGCCGCCCGGTGCGGTTCGCCCCCTGCAAGCCGGGCGCGAGCCCCACCACCAGGAGCCTAGCCTGGCGGGGGCCGAACGAGGGCACCGGCGAGTTGAACCAGTGCGGCTGGCGCGCGCGCCACTCGCGGCGGAAGGCGGCAAGGCGGGCACACCGCGGGCAATCGGGGGACGGCTCGGCCGTGTCCATCGGCCGAGGTTCAATCCTCCTCGAATTCGTCATCGACCGGGCCGGCGGGGGCGCGGCTCGGCACTGCGCTGCGCTGGAGGAACTGCGGGGTGTGACGCGGCTCGCGCGGCGCCCGCTCGGCGCGCTCGGTCGGGTCACGGCCGATCTTCGGTTGCAGTTCAACGATGTCGAGGAAAATGTCGGCCTGGCGGCGAAGCTCGTCGGCGACCATCGGAGGCTGCGTGGAGATCGTCGAGACGACCGTGACCCGCACGCCGCGGCGCTGCACGGCCTCCACCAGCGAACGGAAGTCGCCGTCGCCCGAGAACAGAACGACATGATCGACGTGGTTGGACATTTCCATCGCGTCGACGGCGAGCTCGATATCCATGTTGCCCTTGACCTTGCGTCGCCCGGTCTGATCGACGAACTCCTTGGTGGCCTTCGTCACCACCGTGTAGCCGTTGTAATCAAGCCAATCGATCAGCGGCCGGATGGAGGAGTACTCCTGGTCCTCGATCACGGCAGTGTAATAGAAGGCACGCACGAGATAGCCGCGCGACTGGAATTCGCGCAGCAGGCGCTTGTAGTCGATGTCGAAGCCGAGCGACTTCGCGGTGGCGTAGAGGTTGGCGCCGTCAATGAATAGAGCGATCTTTTCGCTGGGGATGGTCATGGTTCTCTCTTCGTGATTGCAGCCGGATCAGGGGTCTCGCCGACAAACCCGGCGTTGCAAAGCCAGCAGGTCATCGAATGGGGTGGCCGGTGGTGCACAGCCAGAAATTGCTGCGGCAGGCCGCCGCAGCCCACCCTGGAGTTCGGCGGCTGCGGATCCCGGCCGGTTGCCTAACAGAGCTTCGTGCCCGCGCCAAGTTAATAATTCATCACGCGAATTCAGATCTTGCGATTCTTGTGCGCCGGCGATACCTAAGCCATTAATCAAGGACAATCCTGGATTGAGAGGAGTGACGAGCCGATGGCCCGAGTCACCGTCGAGGACTGCATCGACAAGGTCAGCAACCGGTTCGATCTTGTCCTGCTGGCGAGCCACCGTGCGCGGATGATCTCGTCAGGCGCGCAGATCACGCTGGATCGCGACAACGACAAGAACCCCGTGGTCGCGCTGCGCGAGATCGCCGAGCAGACGATCTCGGCCGGAGACCTCAACGAGGACCTCGTCCACTCGCTGCAGAAGTACGTGGAGATCGACGAGCCCGAACCCGAGGCGGTGCCGTTGATCGGCGCGACCGGCGAGCGGGTGGACGCCGACGACACCGAGGTCGTCGCCGAACGCATGACCGAGGAAGAGCTGCTCAAGGGCCTCGAAGGCCTGGCCCCGCCGGAGGAGCGGCCGGAACCGATCGAGCCCGACGACGAGGAATAGCGGGCGCGTGCCGCAGGCCGGCCCGAGGCCTGGCCTGCCAGCGGCGCGGGGTGCCGGGACGCGGGCGCGATGCCGATGTCGGGTGACCGCCAGGGTCGCCGGGCCGGGGAATCTGGCCCAAGCCCGGGGAACGCGGGAGCACCGCAATTGTCAACCACGCAGCGACATTTGCGCGTGGAGCATTATATTTATCATGGTACCTTGACGCCGAATCTCGACGTCGCATCATTATGCTGCAATGCAGCATGAGGCCGTGGCCACCATGGCGCGATCGCCCACCGACCTGCCGCGCCCGCAGAACCAGGCTCGCACCCGAGCCCCGCTCAACCGCGGCCCTCAGATCGTCGGCCAAGCCATTGCGAGGTCGACCAAATCCATGCCGGCGCCGATCATGCGGCACTACGAGTTGGTCGAGCGTGTCCGCAAGTACAATCCGAACACGGACGAGGACCTGCTCAACCGCGCCTATGTCTACGCCATGAAGGCGCACGGCGAGCAAATGCGCGCCTCCGGCGATCCCTACTTCTCCCATCCGCTCGAAGTCGCCGCAATCCTGACCGACCTCAAGCTTGACGACGCCACCATCGCAGCCGCGCTGCTGCACGACACGATCGAGGACACCGAGGCGACCCGCGCCGAGATCGATCAGCTTTTCAGCAAAGACATCGGCGCGCTGGTCGAAGGGCTCACAAAGCTCAAAAGGCTCGACTTGGTCTCGCGCGAGGCCACGCAGGCCGAGAACCTGCGCAAGCTCCTGCTCGCCATCGCCGATGACGTGCGCGTGCTCCTGGTCAAGCTGGCCGATCGGCTGCACAACATGCGCACGCTGCAATACATGCCGCCGGAGGTGCGGCGGCGCGCCGCCGAGGAGACGCTCGACATCTATGCGCCATTGGCTGGCCGCATGGGCATGTACGAAATGCGCGAGGAGCTCGAGGAGCTGGCGTTCCACGAGCTCAATCCCGACGCCTACCGGGTGATCACCGCACGGCTTGACGAGATGGCTGCACGCAACAGCGGTCTGATCGGGGAGATCGAGCAGCAGCTCACCAAGAAGCTGGCCGATCGTGGGATTGCCGCGCGAGTCAGCGGCCGGCGCAAGCGCGCCTATTCGATCTGGCGCAAGATGGATCGCAAGGCGGTCGGATTCGAGCAGCTTTCCGACATTTTCGGGTTCCGTGTCGTGCTCGCTACGATGCCCGAAATCTACCAGGCGCTCGGCATCGTCCATACGACGTGGCGGGCCGTGCCCGGCCGTTTCAAGGATTACATTTCGAATCCCAAGCAGAACGACTATCGCTCGATCCACACCACCGTCATCGGTCCCGGCAACCAGCGAGTCGAGCTGCAGCTACGCACCGCGGACATGCACCAGGTCGCAGAATACGGCATTTCCGCCCATGCGCTCTACAAGGACGGCGGCGGTTCGCCGACCGAACTGCTGTCCCGGGAGTCGAACGCCTATGCCTGGCTGCGGCGCACCATCGAACTTCTGGCCGAAGGCTCCAATCCGGAGGAATTTCTCGAGCACACCAAGCTCGAACTGTTCCACGACCAGGTGTTCTGCTTCACCCCCAAGGGCAAGCTGATCGCGCTGCCACGCAAGGCGACGCCGATCGACTTTGCCTACGCGGTGCACACCGACATCGGCAACAGCGCGGTCGGCTGCAAGATCAACGGCAAGATCGCTCCGCTCGTCTCCGAGCTGCAGAACGGCGACGAGGTGGACGTTCTGATCTCGAAGGCGCAGGTCGCGCCGCCTGCGGTCTGGGAGTCGATCGTGGTGACCGGCAAGGCGCGCGCCGCGATCCGGCGTGCGACGCGGTTCGCAGTGCGTACCCAATATGCCGGGCTCGGCCGGCGCATCGTCGAGCGGCTGTGCCAGCGCGCCAAGCTTGCCTATTCCGACGAGCGGCTGACGGGTGCGCTGCCGCGGCTCGCGCGCGCCACCATCGAGGACGTCTTTTGCGCGGTCGGCCGCGGCGAGATGAAGGCGGCCGATGTCGCGCGCGCCATGTATCCCGATTACAAGGAGGAGCGGGTTGCCCCCGCCGAGGCGCCGAAATCCGAAAGCGGGTGGTTCGGACTGCGCAAGGCGAAGGCGCTGATGTTCAGGGTTCCGGACGCCAAGGCCAGTGGCTCGATCCCGATCCGCGGGATCAACAGCGACCTGCCGGTGCGCTTTGCGCCCAACGGGGGCGCCGTGCCGGGCGACCGCATCGTCGGCATCATGACGCTGGGGGAGGCGATCACCATCTACCCGATCCAGTCGCCGGCCTTGGCCGAATTCGAGGACTCGCCCGAGCGCTGGCTCGACGTGCGCTGGGACGTCGACGACAAGGCGCGGCGCTTTCCGGCGCGCGTCGCCGTTCAGTCGGTCAACGAGCCTGGTTCGCTGGCGCAGATCGCGCAGGTCATCGCCGAGCATGACGGCAATATCGACAACATCCACATGGAACGGCGGTCGCCCGACTTCACCTCGCTCACCATCGACCTCGAGGTCTACGATCTCAAGCACCTCAACTCGATCATCGCGCAGTTGCGGGCCAAGGAGGTGGTGGCGGGAGCCGAGCGCGTGAACGGCTGACCGGGGATCGTCGCTACCGGACACAACGGGGCAGGACGTGACGGCGGCCTATCTTCGTCTCGGCGTCAACATCGATCATGTCGCCACGCTGCGTAACGCCCGCGGGGGCCGGCATCCCGACCCCGTGCGCGCCGCCGAGATCGCCATTTCGGCGGGCGCCGATGGTATCACCGCGCATCTGCGCGAGGATCGGCGTCACATCCGCGACGACGACATCGCCCGCCTGAAAGCAGAAATCACCAAGCCGCTCAATCTCGAAATGGCGGCAACCGCGGAAATGCTCAAGATCGCGCTCGCGGTGCGCCCCCAGGCGGCCTGTCTCGTCCCTGAGCGGCGCGAGGAGCGCACGACCGAGGGCGGTCTCGACGTGGTGGCGCAGCGCATGCAGATTGCCGACGTCGTGCTTGAACTCACACGTGCCGGCGTCAGGGCCTCGCTGTTCATCGCCGCCGACCGGCCGCAGATCGAGGCCGCCGCCGCCATTGGCGCGCCGGCGATCGAAATCCATACCGGCGCCTGGTGCGATGCCGTCGTCGAGGGCAAGAGCGCGCTGGCGGCGGCGGAGTTCCAACGCATCGCCACGGGCGCGCGTTTCGCCCGCAGCCTGGGCCTGGAAGTGCATGCCGGACACGGGCTCGATTATGGCACGAGCGAGACGATCGCCGCGATCGCGGAGATCGTGGAGCTCAACATCGGCCATTACCTGATCGGCGATGCGGTGTTCATCGGGCTCGGCGCGGTGGTCAGGAAGATGCGCGCGGCGATCGACCGCGGCCGCGCGCGGATCGAGCAGGCGGCGGCGCGCCCATGATCATCGGCATTGGGACCGATATCTGCGATGTGCGCCGGATCGAAAAGACTCTTGCGCGCCACGGGGAGCGGTTCCTCAAGCGGGTGTTCACGGACGCCGAGCGTGCGCGGGCTGAACGCCGCGCGAACCGCGCCGGCACCTACGCCAAGCGGTTTGCCGCCAAGGAGGCGTGCGCCAAGGCACTCGGCACCGGGTTTCGCGGCGGCGTGTTCTTGCGCGACATGGGGGTCGTCAATCTCGCTTCGGGTAAGCCGACCCTAGAACTGACCGGGGGCGCGCTGCGGCGGCTCAAGGCGATTACGCCGCAAGGCTGCCAGGCACACATCGACGTGGCGCTCACCGACGAGTGGCCTTACGCGCAGGCCTTTGTCATCATTTCAGCCGTTCCGCGCACGGCGCCCTGATCCAACACCATTCGTTGCGCGATCGGTACCAAGCGGCTAAAAGTGCCGGGCCGCGACGGGCGGCAGGCCCTGCGGCACGCAATCCCCGCAGCCCAGTCAAGCCCATGATCAGGTTGGATTCTTTGTCGTTGGAGCGCGGCCGGCCGGCCGTCGACCGGCCATGATGAACTGGAAGCGTGGGCGCAGGAGCGGGAAAGCGATGAGCGTGACGAGCGAGCACAAGCGCAAGGAAGGCGGTCTTGCCGAGACCATCCGTGTGGTGATTCACGCCCTTCTCATCGCGCTCGTCATCCGCACGTTCCTGTTTCAGCCCTTCAACATTCCGTCCGGCTCGATGATGGCGACCCTGCTCGTCGGCGACTATCTCTTCGTCTCCAAGTTCAGCTACGGCTACAGTCACTACTCGCTGCCGTTCTCGCCCCCGCTGTTCTCGGGCCGCATCCTTGGATCGCAGCCTGAGCGCGGCGACATCGTGGTGTTTCGCCTGCCGCGCGACGATTCCACCGATTTCATCAAGCGCGTGATTGGGCTGCCGGGCGACCGCATCCAGATGATCAATGGTCTGCTGCACATCAACGGCGAGCCGGTCAGGCGCGAGCGAATCGACGACTTCGTCGATGAGGACGGCGGTCAGGTGGTG
>DATBWJ010000199.1:0-5260 GCA_036514935.1 Xanthobacteraceae bacterium | reverse complement strand
CGCTACGGCCACGCCGGCCTGCCCGACGACACCATCCACGTCCGGCTCACCGGCACCGCCGGCCAGAGCTTTGGTGCCTGGCTCGCCAAGGGCGTGACGCTGGAGCTTGAAGGCGACGCCAACGACTACGTCGGCAAGGGGCTCTCGGGCGGGCGCATCATCGTGCGGCCGCCCGCCGATGCCGGCATCGTGCCGGAGGAATCGATCGTCGTCGGCAATACCGTGCTGTACGGGGCGATCTCGGGCGAGTGCTACTTCCGCGGCATCGCCGGCGAGCGCTTCGCCGTGCGCAATTCCGGCGCCGCCGCCGTCATCGAGGGGGCCGGCGATCATTGCTGCGAATACATGACCGGCGGCATCGTGGTCGTGCTCGGCAAGACGGGGCGCAACTTCGCGGCCGGCATGTCGGGCGGCATCGCCTACGTGCTCGACGAGGACGGCGGCTTCCCGATCCTGTGCAACATGACCATGGTCGAGCTCGAGCCGGTGCTCGAAGAGGAGGAGATCAACGCGCGCTACTACGGCCACGCCGCCGATCTCGAAACGTCGGGATGGGTCGAGGTCCTGTCGGACATGACCCAGTACGACGCCGAGCGCCTGCGCATCCTGATCACGCGCCACGCCCGATTCACCGACTCGCGCCGCGCCGCCCACATCCTTGCGCACTGGAACGAATACCTGCCCCGCTTCCGCAAGGTCATGCCGCTCGAATACCGCCGCGCGCTCGCCGAGCTGGCCAAGGAGAGGGCGGCTGCGATGCAGGCTGCCGAGTGACAGGACTGCTCGACAGGCAAGGCGCGCGGATGGGCAAGGTCACCGGTTTCCTCGAGTTCGAGCGCAGCGAGCGCGACTACGCTCCCGTCGAGGAGCGCGTTCGGCACTGGCACGAATTCGTCATCCCGCTGCCGGACAAGGAGACACGCGAGCAGGCGGCGCGCTGCATGAACTGCGGCATTCCGTATTGTCACACCGGCTGCCCGGTGAACAACCAGATCCCCGACTGGAACGACCTCGTCTATGCCGGCGACTGGGAAACGGCCGCGCGCAACCTGCACTCGACCAACAATTTCCCAGAAGTCACCGGCCGCGTGTGCCCGGCCCCCTGCGAGGCGGCCTGCACGCTCAACCTCGAAGACGTTCCGGTCACCATCAAGACGATCGAATGCGCCATCGCCGACAAGGCGTTCGAGCAGGGCTGGGTGAAGCCCGAGCCGCCCGCGCTGAAGACCGGCCGCAAGGTCGCCATCGTCGGGTCCGGTCCGGCTGGCCTCGCCTGTGCCCAGCAGCTTGCGCGGGCGGGCCACGACGTGCACGTGTTCGAGAAGCACGCCAAGGCCGGCGGCCTGCTGCGCTACGGCATTCCCGACTTCAAGATGGAGAAGGTGATCGTCGAGCGCCGCGTGGCGCAGATGGAGGCGGAGGGCGTGACCTTCCATTACGGGGCGCATGTCGGCGTCACGCTGCCGGCCGAGCATGTCATGGGCGCGTACGACGCACTCGTGCTGGCGGGCGGCGCCGAGCAGGCGCGCGACCTCGCCGTGCCCGGGCGCGAGCTTGACGGCATCCATTTCGCCATGGAGTTCCTGCCGCAGCAGAACCGGCGCGTCAGCGGCGAGCCGCTCGGCAACGTCAAGCCGATCCTTGCGGCCGGCAAGCACGTCGTGGTCATCGGCGGCGGCGACACCGGCTCCGACTGCATCGGCACCGCCATCCGCCAGGGGGCGCTGTCGGTCACCAACTTCGAGATCCTGCCGCAGCCGCCCGAGAAGGAGAACAAGCTTCTGACCTGGCCGGACTGGCCGCTCAAGCTGCGCACCTCGTCGAGCCACCAGGAGGGCGCCGAGCGCGCATTTGCGGTCCTCACGCAGGCCTTCTCGGGCCGCGACGGCCGGGTGACCGGGCTCCACTGCGTGCGGGTCGACGACGGGTTCAAGCCGATCCCCGGCTCGGAGTTCGAGATCAGCGCCGAGCTGGTGTTGCTGGCCATGGGCTTCGTGCACCCGGTGCACGACGGCCTGATCAAGTCGCTCGGCGTTGCGCTCGACGCGCACGGCAACGTTAGCGCCGACACCCTCGCCTACCGGACCTCGCTGCCAAAAGTCTTTGCCGCCGGCGACATCCGGCGCGGCCAGTCGCTGGTGGTGTGGGCGATCCGCGAGGGCCGCCAATGCGCCCACGCGATCGACAAGTTCCTGATGGGCGAGACAACGCTGCCGCGCTGAGGTCGCCCATCACCGCCCGAAGAAGAAGAAGAAAGGTCCGAACGAAGGCCGTCGGTACTCGAACGGCGGCTGAACCGGACCGATCCGCGTGGGCGGCCGCGGGTTCATGCCGGCGCGCGCGGTGCGCGTGGCGCCGCCAGGGCGGGCGCCTGCCGGCGCTGCGGCAAGCGCAGGCTGCGCGGACCGCTCCGCGATCATCGGGGTCATCGGCAGTTTCGTGGTGGCGGCGACCGGATCCATCCCAACAGGGGCAGGCGCGCGGCGGGGCCAGGCGAAATCGTCGGCGCGGCCGGCAGGCGCCGCCACCGGCTCGCCGCGCACCAGCACGCGGCCGGCCAGGGCGTCGGTGATCTCCTGGCGCGGGCTGCTGGCTCCCAAAAGCTCCTCCGCGCGCGCGTTCTCCAGGCTCGCGTTGAGCGGCACCACCGGTCCCGCCAGCGGCCGCGGCATGGGCGTGTCGGGCCGGGCCGCCGTCGGCGCCTGCTGCTCCGGCTCCTCCGGCAGCGGAATGGCGATGGGACCGCTGTGGGTGAGGGCGCGCTGGATCTCGCGTTCGAGGAAGTGCGCGAGCTTGCGCGCGCCCGCCGTGGTGAAATACACCCCGTCGCTCGTGCGCAGCCGCCGGGTCTGGCCCTCGAAGTCGGGACCGTAGGAGGCGAAGCGGCCGTTCTCGTCGACAAAGCCGTCCCACACATCGACATAGGTGATGCCGGCCTTCTCGGCGCGGGCGCGAAACAGATCGTTGAGATAGGCCATGTCGGATGTCGAGCGCATTCCGCGCAGCGGCGCCAGCCCGACCCAGAACACCGGCACCCCCTTGCTCTTGAGCGCATCGATCATCTCATCGATGCGCTTGCTGTAAAGCTCGACCCACCGCTCCGACTTGAATTCGTGAATGGCCGGGCTGCGCGCGGCCTCCGCCGCGGGCGACTCGGCCGGCGGCTCGGCGCGCGCGGCGTCGGCGGGCTTGGCTTCCTGGCTGTCCTGGCGGCCACCCGGCGCCGGCTTGGCAGCGGTTTTGGGCGCGCTTTGCGCGGTGGGGGCCGCTCGCTCGCGAATCGCCTCGCGGTCGGCAAGCCCGATCATCATCACCACAAAGCTCGCTGGTTCCTTGGCCAGGATGTCGCGCGCGGCAGCCGGCCAATCGACGCTGCGACTGCGCTGCTCGGAGCGGCCCGCCTGGAAGATCAGGCTCGAATGCGTGCGATGCCTGCGCACGACCGCGATCTCGGGCGTGTCCACAAAGGCGAGTTCCAGCCCGTAGGCCAGCCAGTCGGCCATCGAGTCGCCGATGACGAGCACCGTGTTGAGGTCCGCGCCCTCCTTCTTCTCGGCCTTGCGCGGCGGCGGGGCGTGCGAGAAGTCGGGCGGTGGACGCGGCGCATCGAACGTCGGCGGCATCTGGTACCGCGTGCGGTTGTCGAAGAACGGAAAACCGATCTGCGCGAGCGCGGGCGTGGGCATGGCAAGCCACAGGCCGACCGCTGCGATCTCAGCCAGCCAGGCCAGCCCGGAAACCGTCGCACGCGCCTTGCCCGCCATCTCACACCCTGCGCCAACCCGCGCGGCCGCCGAGTCAGCAACCTAACACGCCAAACGTGTCAACACGAAGGGTGCCGCCGTCATCGCGCACGCAGGCGAGCGAGCACCGATGCCGAGGCGAACCCGTCGGCCACCAGGCCGACCGAGGCCTGAAAACTCCGGACCGCGGCCCGCGACCTTGCACCGATCAGGCCGTCGGGCGCGCCGATATCAAAACCGCGCCGTGCCAGACGCTGTTGCAGCTCGTAGCGCTCCGCCAGCGATAGCGCCCGCTCCTCCCGCGGCCAAGGCTGGACGAACGGCCCCTCGCCGCGCAGGCGATCGGCCAGATGACCGATGGCCAGCGCGTAGGCCTCCGCCGGGTTGTATTTCATGATGGCACGGAAGTTCTGCAGCATCAGGAATGCCGGGCCGCGCGCGCCGGCCGGAATCAGCAGATAGGCGCGATCGGCTGGCCGCGGGAAGATTTGGCCGTTCGCGCGCGCAATGCCAAAACCCTGCCACTCGCGCAGCGTGAGCTGGCGCGACCGGTCGGCCAGAAGATAGTTGAAGCCAGGCGGCACGATCACCTCATAACCCCAGGTCTGTCCCGGCACCCAACCGTCGCGCTTGAGGTTGTTGGCGGTCGAGCCGATGACGTCGGGCACCGAGGTCACCACGTCGCGGCGGCCATCCCCGTCGAAGTCGATCGCATAGCGCTTGAATGCGGTCGGCATGAACTGGGTCGGCCCGAACGCCCCCGCCCACGAGCCCTTGAGCTGGTCGGGCGCGACGTCGCCGCGATCGAGAATTTCGAGCGTCGCCAGGAACTCGTCGCGAAAGTAATCTTGCCGGCGACCGACGCAGGCGAGCGTCGCGGTCGAGCGCAGCACCGGCCGTTCACCGATCATGGTGCCGTAGTTCGACTCCACGCCCCAGATGGCGGCAATCACGTGGCGGTCGACGCCGAACGCCTTCTCCGCCGCCTCGAACACCGCGTGGTGCTGCGCCAGCAGTTGCCGGCCGCGCTCGATGCGCGCCTCGTTCACCAGCAAATCGAGATAGTCCCAGACCGTCTTGGTGAATTCCGGCTGGGCATCGAGCAGGTCCATGATGCGCAGATCAGGGGTGAGGCCGGCGCTCGCCGCCTCGAAGGTCGCCCGCGACACGCCGCGGCGGGCGGCCTGCGGCCACAGGCCGGCGATGCAGGTAGAGAAGTTGGCCGCCGCGGCGCGGATCGCCTCCGCGCTCATGAGCGGATGGCCGGAGGTCCCGGCCTCCCCGCTCCATTCGCGCGCGCTGGCGGGCGCGGCAATGCTGGCCGCCGCCGGCGCGGTCGGCGCTGACAGGGCGCGCGCATCGAGCGTCTGCGCGTGGCTGCCGGAAACGGCGATCGCGGTCATCGTGGCCAGAAGCGCAGAGCGCAGCACGTCGTCCCCATCCATCATCAACGCCCGAGGCATTATTAGGGCCGCAGGCACGGTTGCGGAAACCTTAACGCGCGGCGGCCCGCCGCC
>DATBWJ010000198.1:0-4325 GCA_036514935.1 Xanthobacteraceae bacterium | reverse complement strand
TCAACGCGTTCCACACCACCCCGGTGAGGATCGATGCCCGGTTGGGCGAGCACAGCGGGGTGGTGTGGAACGCGTTGACGAACTTCGCCCCCTCGTCCGCGATGCGGTCGATGTTCGGGGTCTTCAGGTACGGGTGCCCCGAGGCGCCGGTCTCGTCGAAGCGCAGATCGTCGATCAGGATGACGATCAGGTTCGGTTTCGTCACTGCGGCTGGATCCCCAGCTCCTTCGCGAGCTTGCCCCAGCGCTCGATGTCGGCCCTGATCACCGCCGCGAACTGCTGCGGCGTGTTTCCGACCGGCAGGAGCGCCGCCTGCGCGAGGCGCTCCTTCACGTCCTGGAGCGCAAGCGCCTTCGCGGTCTCGGCGTAGAGGCGCTGCACGATCTCGGCGCTCGTTCCGCGCGGCGCGAGCAGCCCCAGCCACTGCGTCGTGTCGAAGCCGGGAAACCCCGACTCGTGCAGAGTCGGGATCTCGGGCATCGGCGCGAAGCGCTCCTTGGAGGTGAAGGCGAGGATGCGGATGCGCCCGGCCTTGTGGTGGGGAATGAGCGGCGTCGAACCGAGCACGCCGACCGGGACCTGCCCGCCGATCAGGTCCTTCACCGCGGGCCCGCCGCCCTTGTAGGGAACGTGAACCATGTCGATCCCGGCCATCTTCCTCAGCAGCTCGCCCGACATGTGCTGGCCGCTGCCGGTGCCCGAATGCGCGAATGAGAGCTTGCCCGGGTTGGCCTTGGCGTATGCGACCAGCTCGCCGATGCTCCTGGCGGGCACCGACGCGTGCACGGCCACCGCGATCGGCTGCGTCGTGACCTGGGTGACCGCGACGAAGTCGCGCAGCGTATCGAACGGAAGGTTCTTCACCACCAGGTGCAGCGTCGTCACCGGGTCGGCGGCGAACAGGATCGTGTAGCCGTCGGGCGCGGCACGGGCGACCTCGGCGGTGCCGATGGAGCCGCCGCCTCCTGCGCGGTTTTCCACCACGAACTGCTCGCCCAGCGCGCGGCTGAGCTTGTCGGCCACGGTGCGCGCCGCGACGTCGGTCGACCCGCCCGGCGGGAACGGTACGATGAAGCGCACCGTGCGCGCCGGCCAGCCTTGCGCGTGGGCCAGGCCGGTGGAAATCAGGAACAGCACGACGAACAAGCGAAGCAAGAGCATGAGGACCTCCCTTCCGGGGCGAAGCCGCTGCAGCGCGGCCTCCAATCGCACTTTCTGTACTCCCGTCGCGTCCGCGCAGGGCAGCTTGTTGGTCAAGCCAGCGCTTCCTCGCGGTACAGGCCGAGCGCCTCGAACACCGGGCGGTCGTTGATCGAAAACAGGATCGCATCCTCGCTTCCGGTGTTCGCGTGCTCGAGCAGCGCCCATGACGGCACCGCGACGATGTCGTTCCTGCTCCACTCGAAGGCCTTGCCCTCGATGACGCTGCGGCCCCTGCCCTGGCGCACGCAGAACACCGAGCTGCCGGCGACGCGGCGCGCCTTGAGCTTCTCGCCGGCGCGGATCAACTGGACCCGGCAGCCGATGGTCGGCAGCACCGGGCCGCCGCTCAGGGCGTGCGTGTATTCGAGCGATATCCCCTCGTACGGCGAGCCGTCGCGGTCGCGCAGCGCGTGCAGCGCCTGCATCGTCTGGTCCCAGGAATAAAGCATCAGAGGCGAGAACTTCGGCCGCTCCCTGGTCCACGTCGGCGCAAGATGGCCGTGGCCGTACAGCGACTTGGAGCCGTTGACCGGCTTCGTCGCGCGCGGCCGGATCTCCGCGTTCATCTCGAAGAAGATCGCGTTGAGGGCCTTGGTGAGCGGCACGTCCAGCCCGTCCATCCAGACCACGATGTCCCCGCTCTCGTTGCCGTGGTCGTGCCACTGCCAGCTTGGCGTGAGGACGAGGTCCCCCTCGCGCATGATCACCTTCTCGCCCTCGACGGCGGTGTAGGCGCCGTTACCCTGCATGATGAAGCGGATGGCCGCGGGCGAATGGCGGTGCGCGCGCGCCACTTCGCCGGGCAACAGGACCTGCACGGCGGCGATCAGCGTGCCGGTCGTCGCCCACTGGCCGTTCAGGCCCGGGTTGAAGAGCTGCATCGCGCGCCGTTCGTCGCCCACCGGCACCGCGGTGCAGGATTCCTTCACGACGCGCTCGAGCAAGGACCATTTCCACTGCCAGGGGACGGCCTCGGGACGCGGGTGCGGCGTCATCTGGCTCGCGATCTCCCACAGCCCGTACATGTAGTTCTCGTGGATCAGCTTGTGAAAGCTGTCTTCGGTCGCCGGAGCGTTCATGGCGGGTTTCTCACTTGAAGGCCGACTTGATATTATCAGGTGCGAATGTTGGTACCATTGATCGAATGAACATGCTCTCGAGGGACAGGGCGCTGCTGGCGGCAGTTCTGGCCGTTGCGGCGTACGTTGCGCCGCAGCCGGCCGGTGCCCAGCGCGGCGAGCGCAGCGGCAAGGAAGTGGTCGAATCGGTCTGCGCGAGCTGCCATGCCGCGGGCGCGCAAGGGGCGCCGAAGATCGGCGACAGGAAAGCGTGGAGCAAACGCGCCGCGCAGGGTCTCACCGGTCTTACGCAACACGCCCTCCAGGGCATCCGCAAGATGCCGGCGCACGGCGGCAGCCCGGATCTCAGCGATCTCGAGATTGCACGGGCGGTCGCCCACATGGTCAATCGCTCGGGCGGCCGTTGGGTCGAGCCCGCGAGCCTGAGGGACCTGGCCGCCGAGCGCAGCGGCGCGCAGGTCGTCAAGGCGCAATGCGCGAAGTGCCATCAGGAGGGCGTCGGCGGCGCCCCCAGGATCGGCGATCGCAGCGCCTGGACGCCGCGGCTCAAGGACGGGCTCGACAACGCGGTTCGCATAGCGATTCGCGGACACGGCGGCATGCCGGCGCGCGGCGGCGAGGCCGACCTGACCGACGCCGAGGTGCGCAGTGCGGTCCTCTACATGATCAACCCGGGCGTGCCCAGGAAGGGCGCCCCGGCGACGGCTGCGCCGGCGGGCCCGCTCTCCAGGACCGTAGGCGGGATACACCTGCATCTGGGATTCGTGCCGGCAGAAACCCTGCGCGCCTTTCCGGAAGACTCGGCGGAAAGAGCCATGCACGGCGGGGTGCCGAGCGGAGCCGGGTATTACCATGTCAACGTTTCCCTGTTCGACGCCGCGACCAAGGCGCAGATCGGCGACGCGAAAGTGGACGTTCGAGTCGAGCTGCCCGGCATGTCGAGCGAATCCAAGGCGCTCGAGCCGGTCGTGATCAACAACGCGCCGAGCTACGGGAGCTACGTCAGGCTGAGGGAGAAGAGCTCCTACCTGATCACCGTGCGGGTTCAAAAGCCGGACTCGCCGCGCCCCGTCGAGGCGAGATTCGAGTACCGCAGCTTCTGATCCGGCCCCCGGCCCGGGGCCGGTTCGTCAGCAGCATTTCTTCATCTTTTCGACCAGCTTCTCGAAGGCATCGTGGCTTGCGCCCGCGGGGCGCTGCGGCACGTAGCACCACGCGGCCAGGGCGACGAGCGCAACACCGGCGATCGCCGCCAGGGTCCAATGCGCCGACGCGATGCCATAAGCGGCCGCGAAGCCGACGCTCAGAAACGAAATCTTCCAGGCCAGCGGAGCACGTTCCTGCGGCAGGCGCCGTTCAAGCTGGTAGGCAACGCCGACCACCGAACCGCCCAGGAGAATCGCCAGCATCGCCGTGTCGATCGCCATGCCTGCAAATCGGGCGGCCAGCATCCACAGCCACGTTCCCGCGACGCCGATACAGACGGGGCAGACGGCAAGACGCAGCGCCTTGGCGGCGGCCCACGCCAGGCCCGCCAGGGCAAGTATCGAAAGCGCCGTGACGAGAACGATGGCCACGTGAGGCAAACGCGCCCGCTTATTTCGCGGGCTGGCTGGCGTAGATGGACGAGAGGCTCTCTATGATCGCGTCGCTGTACGGCAGGCTCATCTTGTGCATCACGGAGCTTTCGCGCCGGTCGTCGCGATAGGCCCGCAGCGCCATGACCAGGTAGTCGCGGTCCTGGCCCTTGATCCTGGGAACCGCCATCGCGGGGACGTCGGCCTCGGCGCCGTGGCAGCGCTCGCATTTTTGCGTGAGCTCCTGCACCAGCGTCTGTCCTTTTTCGGCGGCCTTCGATTTCTGCACGGAGTAGAACGCGGCGATATTCTGGATCTCCTGGTCGCTCAGGCCGGTGACGTAGAGGCGCATGTTTTCGCGCTTGCGCGTGGTGCGGTAGGCCTTGACGGCGTCCACCAGATACCGGGCGTCCTGGCCGGCGAGGCTCGGCGTCGCCGTATCGGTGCTCACGCCGCGCGCGCCGTG
>DATBWJ010000197.1:0-19195 GCA_036514935.1 Xanthobacteraceae bacterium | reverse complement strand
TCGAACGAGGCGTAGCCCTTCGACACGGATTTGAGCCGGTCGTAGAAGTCGAACACCACCTCGTTGAGCGGCAGCTGGTACTTCACCAGCGCGCGGCTGCCGATATATGTCAGCTCGACCTGGACGCCGCGCCGGTCCTGGCACAATTTCAGGATGGCGCCGAGATAGTCGTCGGGCGAAAGAATGGTGGCCTCGATCCACGGCTCGGCGATCTCGGCGATGCGCACCGGGTCGGGCATGTCGACCGGATTGTGGATCTCGATCTCGCGGCCATCGGCGAGCCTGATGCGGTAGATCACCGACGGCGCGGTCGCGATCAGGTCGAGGTTGAACTCGCGCGCGAGCCGCTCCTGGATGACTTCCAGATGCAAGAGGCCGAGGAAGCCGCAGCGGAAGCCGAAGCCGAGCGCGGCCGAGGTCTCCATCTCGTAGGAGAAGCTCGCGTCATTGAGCCGCAGCTTGCCCATGGCCGCGCGCAGCGCCTCGAAGTCGGCGGCGTCCACCGGAAACAGCCCGCAAAACACCACCGGCACGGCGGGGCGGAAGCCGGGCAGCGCCGCACCGGTCGGGCGCCGCTCGTCGGTGATGGTGTCGCCGACGCGGGTGTCGGCGACCTCCTTGATCGAGGCGGTGAGAAAGCCGATCTCGCCAGGGCCGAGCTCGTCCGCCTCGCGCATCTTGGGCGTGAACACGCCGATGCGGTCGACCTCACAGCTTGCGCCCGTGCCCATCATGCGGATGCGCGCCCCGCGCCTGAGCACGCCGTCGACCACGCGCACGAGCACCACCACGCCGAGATAGGGGTCGTACCAGCTATCGACCAAGAGCGCCTTGAGCGCGGCGGCGCGATCGCCCCTGGGCGGCGGCAGGCGCGTGACGATCGCCTCCAGCACCTCCGGCACGTTGAGGCCGGTCTTGGCCGAGATTTCGATGGCGTGCGAGGCGTCCAGCCCGATCACGTCCTCGATCTGCTGCTTGACCTTCGCCGGCTCGGCGGCCGGCAGATCGATCTTGTTGAGGACCGGCACGATCTCGTGGTTGTTGTCGATCGCCTGGTAGGCGTTGGCGAGCGTCTGCGCCTCGACGCCCTGGCTGGCGTCGACGACGAGCAGCGAGCCCTCGCAGGCGGCGAGCGAGCGGTTGACCTCGTAGGCGAAGTCGACGTGGCCGGGCGTGTCGATCAGGTTGAGGATGTAATCCTTGCCGTCGCGCGCGCGGTAGGCGAGCCGCACGGTCTGCGCCTTGATGGTGATGCCGCGCTCGCGCTCGATGTCCATGGAATCGAGCACCTGCTCGACCATCTCGCGCTCCTCGAGCGCGCCGGTCGCCTGGATCAGCCGGTCGGCGAGCGTCGACTTGCCGTGATCGATGTGCGCGACGATCGCGAAATTGCGGATGTTGTCGATGGGGCCGACCGTCATGGCTGGGGGAATAGCAACGCGCATCAGGTGCGGCAAGCGCGCCCGCGTGCAAACCGCTTCCCGCGCGTCGCGGTACGACAGCTCACTCCGTCGTGCCGGGCAGCGCGGGCTGGCCGCGGGGAAGTGGAGATTTCGCGGCGGCACGTTCGCCTGCGTTGGCCTTTCCGGGCGCTGCGCGCGGGGCTGAACTTGGACGGCTCCATGCCGAAAAAGGTCTTCCCTTCGGGACTGGCCACTATTAAGACGCAGTTGGGTCTAGAGAGGCGCTGAAATTAGTGGCTGCTGGAGTCGCGTGGCGAGCGCTCATGCCAACGCTCGCGGTTGCAATTTCCTGTCTTGCCTCGATGGCCGCCGCCCAAGACGCCGCTGCCCGTCGTTCACCGACGCTGCACGGGCCGGCCTCCGCTATCGACAGCGAGCACATGTTCGGTTTCACCAAGGGAACCGATATCGGCGATCGTGGCGAACTCGAAGCGGAGGTGGAATCGGAGGCCGGTATCGGCAAGAGGGCCGGCTCCTACGCAGCGGCCTTGCTGATGCTGGAGTTGAAGTACACGCCGGTCCAGGACTTTCGTGTCGCGCCGAGCCTTGCTTTCGCCGCCCACCGCATTGCCGGCGTACCGGGAATGGCCGACGTCCGGCAGGTCGATGTCGAGGGCTTTGGGGTCGAGCTCAAGCACCGGGTGTGGAACCGGGCGCGCGCCCCGGTGGGCCTCACCGTCAGCATCGATCCGCATTGGAGCCAGATCGACGCCGGCTCGGGCGAACGCGGCCAGCACTACGGGCTTGCGGCGCTCGTCGCGCTGGACAAGGAGCTGGTGCCCAACCGGGTCTTTGGCGCCTTCAACGCCCTCTACGATCCGCGCTGGAGCCGGCCGGCGGGCGCGGGCGCCTGGCATGGCGACGCCGTGGTCGGCGTCGCCGCCGCGCTGACCCGGCAGGCCTGGCCAGGCGTCTTCATCGGGGGCGAGGCGCGCTACCTGCGCGCCTATGAAGGGCTGGCGCTGCGCGCGCTGGCGGGCGATGCGGTTTTTGCCGGCCCCACGCTCTACGTCATGCTGTCCGAGCATTGGAACATGACGTTCGCCTGGAACGCGCAAATTTTCGGCCATGCCGCCGGCGACCCGCGCGCGCTCGATCTGGTCAATTTCGAGCGCCACCAGATCATGCTGCGGTTTGGCGCCCGGCTGTGATCGCGCGCTATTCCGCCGGCCTCAATTGGGCCTGCGCGTCCGCACGCTTGCTGCGCCCGGCCGCGCCCCACAGCCGGCGATGCAGGCGGTCGAGCAGGAGGTAGATGACCGGCGTAGTGTAGAGCGTGAGCACCTGCGATACGAGCAGGCCGCCGATGATGGTAATGCCGAGCGGGCGCCGCAGTTCCGAGCCGGGCCCGGTCGCCACCACCAGCGGCACGGCCCCCAGCATGGCGGCCAGCGTCGTCATCAAGATCGGCCGGAAGCGCGCCAGACAGGCCTCGTAGATCGCCTGCGCCGGCGATAGCGCGCGCTGACGCTCGCCTTCGAGGGCGAAATCGACCAGCATGATGCCGTTCTTCTTGACGATGCCGATCAGCAGGATGATGCCGATGAAGGCGATGATCGACAGTTCGGCCTTGAACGCCTGCAGCGCAAGGAGCGCGCCGAGCCCGGCCGAGGGCAGCGTGGAGATGATGGTCAGCGGGTGCGCGAGGCTCTCGTAGAGCACGCCCAGCACGATGTAGACCGCGATCAGCGCCGCGATGATCAGGACAGCCTGGACGGCGGCATTCTCTCGGAACGCCCGCACGTCTCCGGCGAACTCGGCGTGGATGGCGTCGGGCAGGCGCAGCTCGGCGACCGCGCGGCTGATCTCGCCGACGGCGGCTTCGAGCTTGACCTCGGGGCGCAGCGCGAACGAGATCGTCACCGAGGGAAACGACCCCTGGTGGTTGACGACCAGCGGCGCCAGCCCGCGCTCGAAGCGCGCCAGAGCCGACAGCGGCACGGGCGTCCCTCCCGCGCCGGGGACATAGACGCGCGCGAGATCGCCTGGGTCGCGCTGGAATTGCGGGTCGATCTCGAGAATCACGCGATACTGGTTGCGTTGGGTGTAGATGGTCGAGACCTGGCGCTGCGCGAACGCATTGTTGAGCGCGCTGTCGATCGCCTGCACCCTGACGCCGAGGCTCGCCGCCCGCGCGCGGTCGAGCGTCACCGCGAGCTGCAGGCCGGCCTGTTCACGGTCGGTCGAGACATCGACCACGCCCTCGATCTGCCGGACGCGGTCGGTGACCTGAGGCACCCATTTCACCAGCTCGTCGAGATCGGGGCTCCACAGCGTGAACTGGTACTGCGAGCTCGAGTGCCGGCCGCCGAAGCGGATGTCCTGCGCCGGAAACATGAAGAGCTGGATGCCGGGCACCTGGGCGATCTTGCGGCGCAGCCGCTCGATGACGCGCTGGGTGCTCAGGCCTGCTCGCTCGGGCAATGGCTTGAGGCTGATGAACAGCGTGCCGCGGTTGACCGAGCCGGAAAACACCGAGCCGCCGACCGAGGAGCCGACGCCGGCGACGGCCGGATCGGACAGAACGAGGTCGCTGATGCGCCGCTGCATCTCGACCATGGACTTGAAGGAAATGTCGGGAGAAGCGCGCGTCGAGCCGAAGACGAGGCCGGTGTCGTCCTGGGGAAAGAACCCCTTCGGGGTCTTGATGTAGAGATCGACCGTTACCGCCACTGTGGCGGCCATGATCACCAGCATCACCAGCCGGTGGGCGAGCGCCACGCGCAGCGAGGCGGCGTAGAGGCGCACAATCGCTGCCATCGCGCGTTCAGCCAGCCGGTCGAGTCGAGTTCTGATGTTCGGCGCGGCGCGGATGTGGTGCGCGCAGATCATCGGCGTCACCGACAGCGACACCAATGTCGAGATCGCGATCGCGAACGCCAGCGTCAGCGAGAATTCGCGGAACAGGCGGCCGACGACCCCGCCCATGAACAGCAGGGGAATGAAGGCGGCGATCAGCGAAATGCTGATGGAAACGACGGTGAACCCGATCTGGCGCGCGCCCTCGATGGCCGCGCGCAGGGGCGGATGGCCCTTCTCCAGATTGCGGTAGATATTCTCGATCATGACGATGGCGTCATCGACCACGAAGCCGACCGAGACGGCGAGCGCCATCAGCGACAGGTTGTCGATCGAGAATCCGGCGAGCCACATGGCCGCGCAGGTGCCGGCAAGCGAGAGCGGCACGGTGACACCGGCGGCCACCGTCGGCGCCGTGCGGCGCAGGAACAGGAAGACCACCAGCATCACGAGCGCGACGCTGCCGGCGAGCGTCCACTGCATGTCGCGCACGCTGGCGCGGATGGTCTGCGTGCGGTCGGAGAGCACCGAGACCTCGATGCCGGACGGAATCCTGAGGCTGATCTCGGGGATCAGCGCGCGGATGCGGTCGACCGTCTCGATGACGTTGGCGTCGGCTTGCTTGGTGATGATCAGCAGCACAGCGGGCTGTGTGTTGAACCACGCCGCCGAGTTGGTGTTGCGCGTGCCCTGGACGACCGAGGCGACGTCGGACAGGTGCACCACGTTGCCGCTGACGGTTTTCACCACCAGCGCCTGGTATTCGGCGACGGCGCGCAACTGCCCATTGGTGGCGATGGTCTCGGCGCGCGCGCCGGAGAACTCGCCGAGCGGGGTTAGGGAATTGGCCTGCGTGATGGCGGTGCGCACGTCGTCAAACGAGATGCCCGCCGCGGCCAGCCGCCCCGGGTCCACGCGCACGCGGATCGCCGGCTGCTCGGCCCCGCTGACCGCGACATCGGCAACGCCGTCGACCTGCATCAGGCGCTGGGCCACCACGGTGTCGGCGGCGTCATAGATCGCGCTCGGCGGAATCGTCGGCGAGGTGAGCGCCAGGATCATGATCGGCGCGGCGGCCGGGTTCATCTTGCGAAAGCTCGGCGGCGTCGGCAGGTCGGACGGCAGGTCGCTGGCGGCGGCGTTGATCGCCGCCTGCACGTCGCGCGCGGCGCCGTCGATGTTGCGGTTGAGGTCGAACTGGATCGTGATCGACGCAAATCCGATCGAGCTCACCGACGTGATCTCGGTGACGCCGGAAATCTCGCCCAGCCGCCGTTCGAGCGGCGCCGCGACCGTCGCCGCCATCGTGGTCGGCTCGGCGCCCGGGCGGCTCGCCCACACGCGAATGGTCGGGAAGTCGACCACCGGCATGCTCGCGACCGGCAGGAACAGGTAGGCGACCGCGCCGACCAGAAACAGCCCGATGGCCAGCAGCGTGGTGCCGACCGGACGCGTGATGAACGGGTAGGAGAAGTTCACAAAACTACTCCGCCGGGCGCGGCGCGAGGCGACGCCGCGACACCCGCGCCTTGGCGCGCTCCATGAGCAGATAGATCACCGGCGTCGTGTAGAGCGTGAGGAGCTGGCTCAAGGCGAGACCGCCAATGATGGTGATGCCGAGCGGGAAGCGCAGCTCGGACCCGGTGCCACCCTCGAGCGCCAGCGGGAGCGCGCCGAAGAAGGCGGCGAGCGTCGTCATCATGATCGGGCGAAAGCGCAGCAGCGCGGCCTTGACGATGGCCTCGCGCGGCGACAGGCCCTCCGTGCGCTCGGCCTCGAGCGCGAAGTCGATCATCATGATGGCGTTCTTCTTCACGATGCCCATCAACAGCACGATGCCGATGAGCGCGACGACCGAGAGATCCTGTCCGAACAGCATGAGCGCCAGGAGCGCGCCGACGCCGGCGGACGGCAGCGTCGAGAGGATGGTCACCGGATGGATGAAGCTCTCGTACAGCACGCCCAGCACGATGTAGATCGCGACGACCGCGGCCAGAATGAGCCATGGCTCGCTGGCGAGCGAACGGGCGAATTCGGCGGCATCGCCCGCATAGCGGCCAAGGATCGAGGACGGCATGCCGATCTCGCGCTCGGCGGCGGCGATGGCGGCGACGGCCTCGCCGAGCGAGGCGCCGGGCGCGAGGTTGAAGCTGATGGTCGCCGCCGGGAACTGCTCGTCGTGCAGGATGACGAGCGGCGCCGTCGTGCGCTCGATGGTGGCGATCGCGCTCAGCGGCACCTGCGCGGCCGGCACCGCGGCGCCCTGGGCGGCGACGGTCGACTGGGCGCTGGAGACCGGCACCGGCTGCGTCGCCGCGCCGGCGGGCACGTACAGGCGCGACAGCATGGCGGGGTCGCGCTGGTATTCGGGGGCGGCCTCCAGGATGACGCGGTACTGGTTGGCCTGACCATAGATCGTGGAGATCTGCCGCTGAGCGAAGGCGTCGTTGAGCGTGTCGTTGACCATCTGCATCGACACGCCCAGCCGGCCCGCCTTCTCGCGGTCGACCTTGATCAGCGTGCGCAGGCCACCGTCCTGCGCCTCGGAGGCCACCTCGCGCAGCACGGCCGCCGCGCGCAGCCGCGCCGCCAGCCGATCGGCCCAGGCGCGCACCTCCTCGGCTTCGGCGCCGGCGAGCGTGTACTGAAACTGGGCGCGGCTCACCCGCGTGCTGATCTGGATGTCCTGCACCGGCAGGAAATAGACGACGATGCCGGGGATGGGCGTCACCGCCTCCCTGAGGCGCTCGACGATTGCGCTGACGAAGGCGCGGCGGTCGTTGCGCGGCCTGAGCGTAATTGCGAGCCGGCCGGCGTTCAGCGTCGGGTTGATGGTGGTGACGCCGACGATCGAGGCCACGCCGGTCACATCAGGGTCCGCGCGCACGGCCTCGGCGACGCGCGCCTGCAGCCTCTGCATCTCGCTGAACGAGACGTCCTGGCCGGCCTCGGTGATGGCCAGGATCAGCCCGGTGTCCTGTTGCGGGAAGAAGCCTTTCGGGATGGCGATGTAGAGCAGGACCGTCACCGCGAGCGTCGCCAGCGTGACGAGGAGCGTCGCGGTCTGGCGCTGCAGCACCCAGTCGAGGCTCGCTCGATAGAATGCGACGGTGGCGTCGACGGCGCGGTTGAGCGCCCGGCTCAGCGCCGTGCTGGGACCCGGCTCGATGCGGCGCAACAGCCGGCCGCACATCATCGGCGTGAGCGTCAGCGACACGATCGCCGAGGTGACCACCGCGATCGTCAAGGTGACCGCGAACTCCCGGAACATGCGGCCGACGATGCCGGTCATGAACAGCAGCGGGATGAACACCGCGATCAGCGAGACCGTCAGCGAAATCACCGTGAATCCGATCTCGCGCGCGCCGCGCAGCGCCGCCGCGAGGGGGTCCTCGCCGCCCTCGATGTGGCGGACGATGTTCTCGATCATGACGATGGCGTCGTCGACGACGAAGCCGGTGCCGATGGTCAGCGCCATCAGCGACAGGTTGTCGAGCGAGAACCCGCACAGCCACATCACCCCGAAGGTCGCCACGATCGACAGCGGCAGCGCCACCCCGGCGATGACGGTGGCGCGGATCGTGCGCAGGAAGATCAGCACGACGGTGACCACCAGCGCGACGGCGAGCACGAGGGTGAATTGCACGTCGCGCACCGAGGCGCGGATCATGTCGGTGCGGTCGCTCACCACGGTGAGCCTGGCGGCGGCCGGCATCGCGCGCTGCAGCCGCGGCAGCTCGCGATGGATGCGCTCGACGGTGTCGATGACATTGGCGCCGGGCTGGCGCTGGATGTCGATGATGACGGCCGGCGCGCCCTGGTACCAGCCGCCGACCTTGGCGTTCTCAAGCCCGTCGACCACGGTGGCCACGTCGCGCAAGAGCACCGGCGCATTGTTGCGATAGGCGATGGGAACGTCGTTGTAGGCCTGCGCGACGGCGATCTGGTCGTTGGTCGCGATCATGTAGGCCTGATGCGCGCCGTCGAGCGCGCCCTTGGGGCCGGCGACGTTGGCGCCGACGATCGCCGCGCGCAGGTCCTCGAGCGAGATGCCGTAGGCGGCGAGCCGCGCCAGGTCGGCCTGGATGCGCACCGCGGGCTTGAGCCCGCCCTGCACCGTCACGCGGCCGACGCCGGTGACCTCGCTCAGCCGCTGCGCGAGCAGCGTGTCGGCGAGATCGCTTAGTTCGCGCAGCGCGATCGTATCGGATGTGATCGCCAGCGTGACGATCGGGGCGTCGGCGGGATTGACCTTCGAATAGGTCGGCGGATAGGGCAGGTTCGGCGGCAACGTCGAGCGCGCGGCGTTGATCGCGGTCTGCACGTCCTGGGCGGCGCCGTCGATGTCGCGGTTGAGGTCGAACTGCAGCGTGATCTGGCTGAGCCCGAATGAACTCGACGAGGTCATGGTCGAGAGCGACGGGATTTGCCCGAACTGGCGCTCGAGCGGGGCGGTGACGAGCGCGGCCATGGTGTCCGGGCTCGCGCCGGGAAGCCGGGTGGTGACCTGGAGCGTGGGAAAATCGACCTGCGGCAGCGAGGACACCGGCAATAGCCAGTATCCCAGCATGCCGCCCAGCAGCACCGCCACGCCGAGCAGCGAGGTGGCGATCGGCCGCAGGATGAATGGCGTGGAAACGCTCATGGCGTCCGGCTGGTGCGCAGGTCAGGGCTCTCGCTGCGGCGCTGGATGCGCGGCGGATCGCTCTGCACCGTGCCTTCGTTGCGGCGCCCGCGCGGCGGCCCTGTCGCGGGCGGGCCGTCGGCGCCGCCGATCGACACGCGCCTGCCATCGGTGAGCTGGTGGAAGCCGGTGGTGGCCACGCGCTCGCCGGGCTCAAGACCGGAGGCGATCACCGTCTGGTTTTCGTCCTGCTGCGAGACGGTGACCGGCCGCACCGCGACGGTATCGTTCTCGCGCACCACGAACACGAACAGGCCGCTCGGCCCGCGTTGCACGGCGGCGGTCGGAACAACGACCACGTTCCTGAGCGTGTCGACCAGAAGCCGAACGCTGACGAATTGTCCGGGCCACAGTTGCAGGTCGGCGTTGGGGAACTCGGCCCTGAGCTTGACCGTGCCGGTCGCCTGGTCGACCTGGTTGTCGACGACCAGGAGCGTTCCGCGATCGACGAGCGTCTTGTTGTCGGCGGCCACCGCGTCGACGGCAAGCGGTCCCTTGGCAAAGGCGGCATTGACCAGCCCGAGCTGCTGCTGGGGCAGCGTGAACAGGATCGAGATCGGCCGCAACTGGGTGATGACGACGATGCCGGTGGCATCGGAGGCGCGCACCACGTTGCCGGCGTCGACGAGCCTGAGGCCGGTGCGGCCGGCGATCGGGGCGGTGATGGTCGAGTAGTCCAGCACGGCCTTGGCGTTGTCGATGGCGGCCTGGTCGGCCATCACCTGCGCCTCGTATTGCGCCACCAGCGCGCGCTGGGTGTCGGCCTGCTGCGCCGCCATGGCGTTGGTGGCGACGAGGCGGGTGTAGCGCTCGAGATCGCGCCGGACGTTGGCGAGCAGCGCCTCGTCCTGCGCCTTCTTGGCCATCGCCTGATCGTACTGCGCGCGGTAGAGGGTCGGGTCGATCTGCGCCAGCACGAAGCCGCGCTCGACGTCCTGGCCTTCCTTGAAGTTGACGCTGACGAGCTTGCCGTCGACCTGCGCGCGCACGGTCACCATGTTGAGGGCGCGGGTGGTGCCGACCCCCTCGAGATAAACCGGCACGTCGGCGCGCTGCGCGCTCGCCGCCCGTGTCGGCACCGCCTCCTCCGCGCCGGCGCGAAACCGCCCGCCGGGTCCCGGACGCTGCGGCGCGGGCGTCTGCCACATGAGGGCGGTGGCGACCGCGATGACCACGCCAATGACGAGCGCCGCGCCGACGTAGCGGCGTAACGCGCGCGCCCTGGCCGATTTCAGATCGGTGCGATCGTCCTTCACGTCGGCTTGTCTCCGAGGAGCGGCGGCCAGCCCCCTCCCAGCGCCTGCACCAGGCTGACCACCGCCAACAGCCGCGCGAGGCGCACCTGCGCCAGCACGTCCTGCGCCTGGAACAGCGTCTGCTGGGTGGTGAGCACGGTGACGAGATCCACGGTGCCTTCCTGCAAGCGCTGCTCGGACAGGTCAAAGGCCTGCCGCGCGGCGCGCACGACGTCGCCTTGCAGGCGCTCGCGCACGGTTTGCTGCTCGACGGCGATGAGCGCCTGCTCGACATCGCTGAACGCCGACAGCACGGCTTTGCGATAAAGCTGCACCAGCTCCTGCTGGCGACCGCGCTGCAATTGGAGCTGGCCGAGACGCAGATATCCGTCGAACACCGGCTGCGCGAGGCTCGCCGCCATGGTGTAGTACCATGCCCCCGGACCGAACAGCGCGCTCAATGCCGCACTCTGATAGCCGGTTTGGCCGGTGAGCTGGATGCTCGGGAAGAACGCCGCCCGCGCCGCCTCCACGCTGTGGTTGGCGGCGGCAAGCTGCGCCTCGGCCTCGCGCACGTCGGGCCGCTGGTTGAGGATGTCGGACGGCAGGCCCGGCGTCACGCGCGGCACCCGCACCATTGCCATGCCGCCGCCGCGCACCGCGAAATGGGCGGGCGCGCGGCCGACCAGCACGGCGAGCGCGGCAATGCTTTGGCGCAGGGTGACCTCAAGCGGCGGGATCGCGGCGCGCTGGGTGGCGACCACGCTCTCCTGCTGGGCAATGTCGAGCCGCGAGGCCGTGCCGGCGGCGAAGCGCTCGCGCACCAGCATGAGGATGCGGCTTGCCGCCGCCAGGTTCTCGCGGGCAATGCGCAGCCGGTCCTGCGCCGCCAGCACCTGAATGAAGGTAGTGGCGACGGCGGCGATCGTGCCGAGCGTAACCACTTCGCGGTCGAAGCGGGTGGCGATCGCCGTTTGCTCGCTGGCGAGCAAGGCGGCGCGGTTCTTGCCCCAGAAGTCGATCTCGTAGCTCGCGGCGAGATTGGTGTTGTAGAGCGAACTCACCGGCGAGCCGCGCGCGGCAGTACTGGAGGCGCTGGCGCGCGCCGTGCGCGAGCGCGTCGCGCTGCCCTCCAGATCGGCCACCGGCAGGAGCGGCGCGCCGGCGATGCGCACCTGGGCGTCGGCCTGGATGATGCGCGCGACCGCTGCCGCCACGTCGAGGTTTTCGGCCTGCGCCTGCTCGATGAGCGCGGTGAGTTCGCGCGAGCGGAAGCTGCGCCACCAGTCGAGGGCCGGCAGGGCGGCGTCGGGCCGGCGCGGCGCGGCGCGATAGCGATCGGGGATGTCGAGCGCAACGTCTGGCCGCTCGCTGCCGAGGAAGCAGGCCGCCAGCGTCTGCACGAGGCAGAGCCCGCCGAGCACCGGCGCGAGGCGACGGCCTCGGGCCGCGCGGCCCGCACAGCGCGATGGAGGCTGCATCCTGTATCCCGAACGTGGCCGGCGCGCGCGTGCCGGCCGGATTGGCGATCGACGTGAGGTGGGGACACGCCCACCAGCCCAATGACAAGCTATCAGGCTGCCTTGCCGCGACAAGCGGCCCGGTGAATCGCTGATGGTCGCGGGAAGTCGCGTCGGGTGCCCACGTGCGCGATCAGTGCTCCTCATCGTATCCGTCACAACTGCGGTCCGGCTTCTCCACGCTGCGGTCCCGCCGACGCGCTCGAACGCGGCCCGAGGGCCTGCGCGAGCATCGCGCAATAATAGGACGAATGTGCGGGCGGGCTTCGTGAAATGTCGGTAACGATGAATGCCTGCGCTCGCGCCCGACCTAACATATTGGCACTAAACAATATTTCGCCTGGCAGGCAAAGCCCGCGGCGGCCTGCAGGCGCCGCTCGCAGGCCGTCGCCGGCGGCAGCCTTGGCGCGGGCTATTCGCCGTCGAGTTCGCCGATATGGTGCTGGGCATAGAGCTCGAGGCCGAGCCTCCGCACCAGGTCGAGTTGGGTTTCGAGGAAGTCGATGTGCTCCTCCTCGTCCTTCATCAGACCCTCGAACAAATCGCGGGTCACATAGTCCTTCACCGCATGGCAATGGGTCGCCGCTTCCTCGTAGAGCGCGCGCGCCCGCATTTCGGCCGCCAGATCGCAGTCGAACACCTCCTTGACGGTCTGGCCGATGTGCAGCGGGTCGATCACCTGCATGTTGGGGAAGCCGTCCAGGAAGATGATGCGCTCGACGATCTTGTCGGCGTGCTGCATCTCCTCGATCGACTCCTTGCGCCAGTGCTTGGCGAGCGCCTTGTAGCCCCAGTTGTCGAGCAGTCGGTAATGCAGCCAATATTGATGGATCGCGGCAAGCTCGTGCCGCAGGCCCTTGTTGAGGTATTCGATCACTCGCGTGTCACCTTGCATGGCCGTCCTCCGCTGCCCGCCCGTGCGGCCTGCCGAACCTCGCCGGCTGGCGCAGCAGGCACGAAGCTTAGCCTAGCCATCCGGGCCGGCTCTGCCGAGCGGAAATTTGGCCGAGTTCAGGATGCGCAGCGCGCGCAGGCACAGCCGGCCGCGCACGCAGGCGACGCCTCGCTCATGATGCGGTAGATCGAGGAGGCGCAGCGGCCGCATTGCGGGCTGCATCCGAGGCAGCCAAAAACTTGGCGCGTCGTGCGCGGTGCCGTGGTGGTCACCGCCGAGCGCACGTCGTGGTCAGACAAGACATTGCAAGAGCAGACGATCATGGCGAGGATTGGCCGACTGCGTACGCCCTATAGATAAATAGATCAGCGCGCGACTTGATGCAAAGCAAAACCGCCCTGAAATGATTCTAACCTATTGAATCAGTGGGATCATTTCAGCTTCGCGACGGAGCCGCCGCGCCGGCGGCGACGGCCGATCCTGCCAAGCCTGTTCGCTAGGCGGTCGTTGAACGTCCGGCAACGGACCCTTCTTGCTCGGCCCAGAAGCCGCTCAGCGTGGCGATCTCACGCGCGGTCGCCTCGTTGGATGCGCCCGCCGCCATGCGCTCGTAGAGCCGGGCGATGGCGAGGAACATCGCCTGGGCGGCGTGGTCCTCCTCCACGAAGGCTGCGATCTCCTCCATCTCGGCGACCCAGCGGTACGCCTTCGGGAACATGCGCGGCACCTGGCGCGTCAGCCAGGCGGTAAGCTGCGGCTGGCTCTCGTTAAGTTCGCGTCGAAGCGCGTCGGTCAAGCCCGCGCGCGCGGCGCCCAGCATCATCGCCGTGCCGACGGCGGTCAGCCCCTTGGTGATGCCGGCGTAGGACATTTTCAATGCGGAGGCGGCGCCGATCGGCCCCTCGACGACGCGCACCGACAGACCATAGGCCGCCAGGCGCAAAGCCTCGCTCGCGGCATCCCCCGAGACATAGAGGCGCGGCCCTCGTCCGGGGCCGGGAGGTGGCCCGATGATGCCGCCGTCGACATAGCGGCATGGCGTGCCGGCGAGAACGGCGCCGATGCGCACCGCGGTGGCGGGCGCGATCGCATTGCCGTCGATGTAGAGGGGCCGGTGCGCCGCGCGCGCCAGCGCAGGCTTCAACCGCTCGGCGACGGCGACCGCCTGGCCCGGCGGCACGACCGAGAGGATGATGCCGGCCTCGGCGACGAGCGTGCCGTCGTCGACCGCAATCATGCCGGCCTCGCGCGCGCGGGCGGCGCTGGCAGCGCTGCGGCCGGACAGCGAGGTCAACACGCGCGCGCCGCGCTCGCTCAGGCGTTTTCCGATGCCGGCGCCCATCTCGCCCGCTGCAATCACCGCAATCACCTCGGTCATCGGCCTTCTCCCGCCCGTCATTCGGTCGGCTCGTCGCGCCGATACCACGGCAGAAGGCGCCGCGTCGCCCCCGCCAGGGCAAACTCGAACAGCACGCCGGTCACCGCCAGCATGGCCACCGCAACGAACGCCTCGTTGTGGCGGAAGGTGCGGGTGTTGAACAGGATATAGAAGCCGATGCCCGGCAGCGCGGCGAAGAACTCGGCCACCACGGCGCCGATCAGGGCGCGGCCGGCGGCGAGCCGGATGCCGGCGAGCAGGTAGGGCACCGAGGAGGGCAGGATGACGTCGAACAGCCGCGACCAGCCCGAGCCGCGAAACGCACGCGAGACCTCGACATATTCCGGCGGCACCGCGCGCGCGCCGTCGGAGACATTGACGATGATGGCGAAGATCGCCGCGAACACCACGGTGGCGAGCCGCGCCTCGCCGGTATAGCCGAACCACAGCGTGAGCAGCGGCAGGATCGCCACCATCGGCATGGCGAACAGGCCATTGACGTAGATCTGCAGCAGCCGCTCGACGAACGCGATGCGGCCGACGGCGATCCCGATGATCGTGCCGAACACGACCGCGATGGCCAGACCCTGGACGACCGAGCCGAGCGTAAGCGCGAAGGCCTGCCAGATCGCGGGGTCGACGATGACGGTCGGGAACACG
Organism: Xanthobacteraceae bacterium; assembly: GCA_036514935.1. Classification (GTDB taxonomy): domain Bacteria; phylum Pseudomonadota; class Alphaproteobacteria; order Rhizobiales; family Xanthobacteraceae; genus DATBWJ01. The sequence goes on along the minus strand of DATBWJ010000197.1, from coordinate 4,561 downwards.
ACGATGATCCGGCTCGGCCGCGCCACGAAGGCCGGCGCCCACAGCCGCACGGTGATCTCCCAGATCAGCAGGATCGCGACGCCGGCGGCGACGCGCACCGCCGCTTCCTTGCCGAGGAAGCGCCAGCCGGGCGCCGCTTGCTTTGCCAGCGTGACGTCGGCGGTGGTCATCGCTGCAACCCCCGCCAGGCGGCAAAGCGGTTTTCCAGCGCCCGGCCGACCGCCATCAACACGGCGCCGAGCACGGTGATGACGATGATGGCGCCGTAGAGGCCGGGCACGTCGAAATCCTGCCCGCTGCGCACGATGAGCAGCCCGATGCCGGTGCCGGACAGGAAGAACTCGCCCGCCACCAGGCCGACCAGCGCGCGACCGACCGCCTGCCGAACGCCGGTCATGGCATAGGGCAGCGTGTAGGGGATGAGCACGTCGCGCCAGATGCGCCACTCGCTCGAGCGGAACGAGCGCGCGACCTCCAGCATCTCCGGCCGGATGCTGCGCGCGCCTTCGATCGTGTTGTAGAGGACCGAGAACACCGCGAACAGAAACACCACCACCGACTTGGCGGCGAAGCCGAAGCCCATCATCGACAGGATGAACGGGATCAGCGCTACCATCGGGGTGGCGTAGAGCAGCATGATGTAGCTTTCCAGCGCGATGCGCAGCAGGCGCACCCGCGCCAGCAGAATGCCGGCCGCCAGGCCGACCGCGATCGCCGCGCCGAGGCCGATGAAATAGACGAGCATCGAGGAACGCAGCGCCTCCACCAGCACGCCCGACAAGACGAGCTCGTGGAGCCGTGCGATCGTCCCGGTGAAGGACGCCAGGAAGACGGGCTTGGTGAAGACCGCGGCGGCTTCCCACAGCGCGATGCCGAGCGCGAGCGCGAGCACATAGGTCCCGTAGCGCCGCCAGGCGGGATCAGGACGCATCAGGGTGGCTCCCGCCGAACGGCGCTACCGGGTTCAAGGCCGGCGCGGTCTCAGTTGGTGCGCCCACCGACGAGCTTGATCGCCTCATCGAACACCGCGGTGTTGGCGAAGCGGGCATAGCTCACCGGCGTGGCGCCAGCGCGAATGCCGCCGACGCGCTTCTGCGCCTCGACGATCACCTCGATATTCTTCTGCGACAGGCCAGCGCTTTCCTTGGGCCAGAACTCCATCTGGACGTATCGCTCGATCGCCCACTTGGCCTCCTCGACGCTGCGGCCGGTCGGCGCGGCCGCCTGCGCGACGCGCAAGATGTTCTTAGGGTCGCGAATGAAGCGCTCCGCCTCGATCAGGGCCGCGAGCACGCGGACCAGCACGTCGCGCTGCTCCGCCACGCGCTTCTGGGTGGTGGCGATGGCCATGTAGTGGTTGACCTTGAACACGTCGTTGATGTCGACGACGACCGTGACCTTCTTCTTCGATTCACGCTCGATGATGGGCACATCGTCGATGTGCAGCACGCCGACGGGGATCTGGCCGGAGATCATGGCGGCGTGCACGTTGGTGCTCAGCGCGACCTGCTGCATGTCCTCGGCCTTGAGGCCGCATTGTCGCAGCATCTGGGAGAGCGCGATCGAGCGCGCGCCGCCGAACGAGTCGACGCCGACCGGCAGCCCCTTCATGTGCTCGCACTTGTTCTTGGTCGGGTCCATCGAGCCGATCAGCCAGTCCGGCCGCTCGTGGCCGTAGATGGCGACAATATCAACGTCGGGATTGTTGGAAATCATGTTGACGATCAGCGGGGAGGGCGACAGCGACAGCTCGATGTTGCCGGATGCGAGCGCGCGCGCCGCCGCCGCGCCGCTGTCGAACGGGCGCAACTGGACGTTGACGCCATGCTTGTCGAAGAATTTCTCCTGCTGGGCGACATAGGCCTGCACGGTCACGAACACCGGCGGGATGCCGGGCAGGCCCAAGGTGAGGGTCGGCCGCTGCTGCGCAAACGCCGTGCCGGCGAGGCCGCCTACCGCGCCTGCAAGTGCGAGCGCGACGAAAGTCCAGCGAGTATGGGTCATTCCTTCCTCCCGTTATGTTCGATCGCCCCCATGAAAGTATAGATTGGCGTCGCGATCAACGTTGAAGCTGCAGCTCGGCGGCCCTGGCCTCGTCCACCAGCGTCATCCACACGTGCTCGCGCAGCTCGGAAAAGCGCGGATGGGCCAGAGTATGGCGGCCGCGCGGATGTGGCAAATCGACCTCGATCACCTCGTGGACGCCGGCCGGCCGGCCCTTGAGCACCACGACGCGGTGGCCCATCAGCACCGCCTCCTCGATGGAATGGGTGACGAACACCATGCTGGTCGGCCGCATCTGCCAGATGCGCAACAGCTCGAACTGGAGAATCTCGCGCGTCTGCGCGTCGACCGCAGCGAACGGCTCGTCCATCAGCAGCACCCGCGGCTCGATCGCGAGCGCGCGGGCGAGCCCGCAGCGCTGCTGCATGCCGCCCGACAATTGATAGGGATAGGCGTTCTCGAACCCGCTCAGGCCGACCAGCTTGATGAAGCGCGGCACGCGCTCGCGGATCTCGGCGCCGGCGGCGCCCGCGAGCTTGAGGCCGTAGGCGACGTTGGCGAATACCGTCTTCCACGGGAACAGCCCGAAATGCTGGAACACCATGGCGACCCCCGGCAGCGGCCGGTCGACGCACTCGCCCTCGATGGTCAGCGTGCCGGCCGAGGGCGGGATCAGCCCGTCGATGCAGCGCAAGAGCGTGGTCTTGCCGCAGCCGGAGGGGCCGACGACGGCGACGATCTCGCTGTCGCCGACATCAAGATCAATATCGCGAAAGACCTCAAGCTCGCCGTAGCGCTTGCCGAGCCCGCGGATGCGGATGCGGCTTGCATCGGCGCGCTTCGCCTTGCCTGTCGGCTCCTCGGTCGTCTGCAGCGCCATTGCCGCCTCCCCGCGCGGACGCCGATGGTGCCGCACCCGCAACGGCCGATCAACATTGATATGGTGAATCGATCTCAAGGTTGAGCGAAATTTTAATTAACCGATCCACCGGCCATAAAGAATATCCCTTCAGTCAAAGTTCAGCATAGCGGGAGAAGTATCCACCGGTTCACCGATTCAATACTGCGCGGCTTTCTATACTCGCGCCGACGACGTCCAGAACGCCAACACACATCGCGTCGGGGACAAGGTGCGCGCCAGTACTATCATCATGATCGCGGTTGCGGCCGTGTTCGGCCTGCTGGCCGTGTTCGTCGCGCAGTCCTGGCTCAACCGGCAGACCGAGGCCCGCATGCGCAGCCTGGAGGCGCACAAGAAGCCGGTGGCGACCAACACGATCGTGGTGGCCAGCCGGCCGCTGCGGTTCGGCAACGAGCTCGGCCAGACGGTGCTGCGCGAGATTCCTTGGCCGGAAGAGGCGCTTCCGGCCGGCAGCTTCAAGACCATCCAGCAGCTCGTGTCCGTCGGCAAGCGCGTCGTGCTCACGCCCATCGAGACCAACGAGCCGATCCTCGCCTCCAAGATCACCGGTCCCGGCCAGCGCGCCACCCTGTCGGCCATGCTGGGCGAGGGCTTGAAAGCCGTCACCATCCGCGTCAACGACGTGGAAGGTGTCGCCGGCTTCGTGCTGCCGGGCGATCGCGTCGACGTGGTGCTCACGCGCCAGATCGAGAAGAACTCGGCGCTCAATGACGTGGTGCTCCAGAACACGCGCGTGCTGGCGGTCGACCAGCTCGCCGACGAGCGCGCAGAGAAGCCGGCGATCGCCAAGGCGGTCACGCTCGAAGTCGACATCGCGGGCGCGCAGAAGATGGCGCTGGCCAGCCAGATCGGAACGCTGTCGCTTGTCCTGCGCAAGGCGGGCGAATCGCTGCCGAGCGCGAGCCGGCCGATCACGCTCGCCGATCTGATCAATTCAAAGGCCGCGGACGATCCCAACGATTCCGGACGCTATGCGACCGTCTCGGTCACGCGCGCGGCGACCAAGGTGGTCTACAGCGTGCCGCGGGAGGGTGTGAGTGCTGCCACGGCGGACCTGGGACACCGCCGGCAGCACTGAACTTGCAACTCAGGGGACATTACAAGGCGGGGAGGCCGACGTGGACGACATCAGGACCACTGCCGCAATCGGGCAGCCAATGCAGGGAGCCTCGGCCGGGGCGCGCGCCAGGAGGCGCGTGTTCCCGCTGCTGGCGGCTTTATCGCTCGCGCTGGTCGTGACCGCGGCGCTCGGGCCCGCGGGCGAGGCGCAGGCGCAGCGCCTGATTCAGATCGGCGCTGCCAAGCGCACCGCCTCGGTCAATGTCGCCATCGGCAAGTCGGAGGACGTGCGCACCGACACGCCGTTCGTCGATGTTACCGTCGGCGACGCCGAGATCGCCGACGTCAACCCGCTCACCGACCAGGCGCTGTCGATCCTGGGCAAGAAGATCGGCACCACGCGCGTGTCGGTCTATGGCGAAGGCAAGAAGCTGATCGGCGTGTTCGACGTCGAGGTCTCCTACGACACCTCCAAGCTCGCCGAGGAGCTCACGCGCCGCTTCCGCAACGCCAAGCTGCGGGTGTCCTCGGTCAACGGTCGCATCATGCTGTCGGGCTCGGCGCCGGACGGCATCG
>DATBWJ010000196.1:0-6298 GCA_036514935.1 Xanthobacteraceae bacterium | reverse complement strand
TGGCTGGCGAAGGTGAGCGGTGCCAGACACTCCTCATTGACGACGATTCCCAATTCCTCCTTCAGCTCGCGGATGAGCGTCTGCTCCGGCCGCTCGCCCGCGGCGATCTTGCCGCCGGGAAACTCCCACAGCCCGGCCATCGGGCGCCCGGCCGGCCGCTGGGCGATCAACACGCGCCCGTCGGCGTCGATGAGGGCGCAGGCCGCGACCAGGACAAGCTTGACGCTCAAGATCGTGTCGCTCCGTTCTTAGACGGCCCGTCGTTAACGACGATGCAATAAAACCGGCTCGACTGCGCCGCTTGTCGTGTTGGTTAATCGCCGCTTACGATCTATCCTGGGCTTGCGGCTGAGCGATATCGCATTGCCGGGCGCGGGGGAACCATGAAAGGAATTGCTCTCGCCGGTCTCGCGGTGTTTGTGCTGGGAGTTGACGCAGCTACTGCCTGCGTTGTGCCCTACATTCCCTGGGCCAACCGGATCAATGACGGCACGATGACCGTCGCTTCCGGAAAACCCTGCAAAACCTATTTCCGCTCTTTGGGTCCGACGCCGGATGTCCAAATCGTCAAGCAGGCCGCGCATGGCCGCGTCAGCATCGGCTCGGTCAACACGGTCATTTATCAGTCACGCCCGGGCTTCGTCGGGATCGATTCCTTTGCCTACGCGCGGCGCGGACTCAATTCGCGCAACAGGCCGGTGAACGTCACCATGCGCATCGCAGTGACGGTCACGCCGTGAGGATCACGTTCGATAGTCGCCGTTGATCGTCACGTATTCCTTCGTCAGGTCGCAGGTCAGCACGCGGTCGCGGCCCTTGCCCAGCCCGAGCGCCACCTTGATCGCGATCTCGGGCTTCCTCATGGCCGCGGAGACGGCGGCCTCGTCGTAGGCGGGATCGCGCGCGCCCCGGTGCGCGACGCGGATGCCGCCGAACCAGATCGAGAGCCGGTCGCGGTCGGCCGGCTCGCCGGCCTTGCCGACCGCCATCACCACGCGGCCCCAGTTGGCGTCCTCGCCGGCGATCGCGGTCTTGACCAGCGGCGAGTTGGCGATCGAGCGCGCGATTTTGCGCTCCGATCGCTTCGACACGGCGCCTTCCACGATCACCTCGACCAGCTTGCGCGCGCCCTCGCCGTCGCGCGCGATCTGCTCGGCGAGATTGGCGAGCACCGCGTCGAACGCGCGCGCGAAGCTTTTTAGGCGCGGGTCGTGCGCGCGCGCGATGGGCGGGGCGCCGCGCGCGGCGGCGGCGCCGGTCGCGAACGCCAGCACGGTGTCGGAGGTCGAGGTGTCGCCGTCGACGGTGACGGCGTTGAATGTGTCCTTAACGCCGCGCCGCAGCAGCCGCTGCAGGGCGGGGGCAGCGATCGGCGCATCGGTGAACACGAAAGCCAGCATGGTCGCCATGTCGGGCGCAATCATGCCGGCGCCCTTGGCGATGCCGTTGACGGTGACGGTCGCCGTGCCGAGTCTTGCGCGCGCGGTCGCCACCTTCGCAAACGTGTCGGTCGTCATGATCGCCTGGGCGGCCGCAAGCCAGGCGTCCGCTCGCGCGGCAGCGACGAGGCCTTCCATCACGCCGGCAAAGCAGCTTGCGTTAAGCGGTTCGCCGATGACGCCGGTCGATGCGAGCAAGACCTCGTGCGCCTTGCAGCCAGCGGCGCGGGCGGCGAGGCGAGCGGTCGACTGCACGGCCTCGCGACCGCTGCGGCCGGTGAAGGCGTTGGCGTTGCCCGAGTTGACGACCAGTGCGCGGGCCTTGCCGCCCTTGAGCTTGGCGCGGCACCAGTCGACCGGGGCCGACGGGCATTTCGAGCGCGTCAGCACGCCCGCCACGGTCGTTCCCGGATCGAGCAGGGCGAGCAGCACGTCGGTGCGGTCGGCATAGCGGATGCCGGCGGCGGCGGTGGCGAGCTTGACGCCGTCGATCGCCGGCAGGTCGGAAATATGCGCGGGAGCGAGGGGGGAGACGTGCTGGGACGACATTGAGCAAAACGATGAAGCAGGAAACAGTCACGCTGCCAGGTGGCGCAGCGCTCTTACCACCGTTTGCGGCCGATGGGGAGAGGCGCGCGGTTGCGAGCCTTGCTCCCCCGTCGGCTACTTCTTCGCCGGCGCGGTCGCGGGCTGCGCGGGTGCGGGGCTTGCGCCGATGCGCTCGATCTTGGCCTGGGCGCGCAGGCGCGCGACAAGATCGGCCTGCGCCTTGCGCATCACGAAGCTCGCCAGCTCGCCCTTGACCTGGTCAAAGGCGGGGATCGACTTGTTGCGCCGGTCCTCGATCCGGATGATGTGCCAGCCGAAGGCGGTTTTCACCGGACCGGAAATCTTGTCCTTGTCGAGCTTGAAGGCAGCCTCCGAAAACTCCGGCACCATCTGGTCCTTGGTGAAGTAGCCGAGGTCGCCGCTGCTTTGCCCCGCTCCCGGCTCCTTCGAGCGCTGCTGGGCAAGGGTGGCGAAGTCCGTGCCCCGCTGCAGCTCGGCGTGGACGGCCTTGGCCTCGTCCTCGGTCTCGACCAGGATGTGGCGCGCGCGCACTTCGACCTGGCCGGCCAATTGCTTGACGGCCTCCTCATAGACCTTGTGCATGGCCTCCTCGGTCACCGCCTTGCTGGACACTGACTGCAGCAAGAGCTCCATCAGCACTTTGATTCGCATCAGGGCGAAGCGCCGCTTGAAGGCGTCGGAGCCGCTGAGCCCCTGCTCTTCGGCCGCGCGGCTGATCAGGATCATGTCGGTGAGGTAGGAAATCAGATAGTCGCGCTTGGCTTCGCCGGTCGCGCCCTGCGGCAGGTTGCCGATTTCCTCCTCCACGATCGCGAGGTCGCTCTGGCGGATCTCGACGCCGTTGACCTTTGCAAGCACGGGGTCCGTGTCCTGCGCCTGCCCCCAGGAGGGGACGGCGGCGGCGATAGCGAGCGCCGCCAACAAGACTGCCCAGCGTCGCCGCGGCCGGGCCGAGTGCAAGGACAAATGCGTCGGTGCCATTGGAACCTTCTAAATAGCAGGTTGCGCCCCCGGAGCCCGACACTTGCGCAATCGCGCTCCGTTAGCAACGAAAGACTTGTAGCGCGGCGCGCATCGGCGCGCGATATGCGCGGTACCGCGGGCGCTGGATGCGCGTACCGCCGCTCGGCGCTGCCTCGTTGGCGGCGCGGGCTGTGCGATTGACAAGGGTCGGACCCCCTCCTATCTCTCGATCGACTCGCCGGTTCGCCCCGCGGGGCATCATGCGCCTCACAGTAGCCCGAAAAGCGCGTTTTTCGACCAGGGATCGACGCAGGCCGGGCGTTGCGGGTTTCGGCCGCGCGATTCCTGCTAAGGCCCAAGAAAGGACCCCTGGATGTTCGGCGCCGTAGCGCGAAAGATTTTCGGCTCGTCCAACGAGCGCCGCATTCGCAGCTACCAGCCGCGGGTCGCCGAGATCAATGCGCTGGAGCAGGAGCTCGAGGCGCTTTCCGACGAGGCGCTGCGCGCGCGTACCGACGCCTTCCGCGCGGAGGTCGCCGACGGCAAGTCGCTCGACGAGCTCCTGGTGCCGGCCTTCGCGACCGTGCGCGAGGCGGCTAAGCGCACGCTCGGCCAGCGCCATTTCGACGTCCAGCTCATCGGCGGCATGGTGCTGCACGAGGGCAGGATCGCGGAGATGAAGACCGGCGAAGGCAAGACGCTGGTCGCCACCCTTCCGGTCTATCTCAACGCGCTCGCCGGCCGCGGCGTGCACGTGGTCACCGTCAACGACTACCTCGCCCGCCGCGACGCCGAGTGGATGGGCCAAATCTACGGCTTCCTCGGGCTCACCGTCGGCGTCATCGTGCATGGGCTCGACGACGAGCAGCGCAAGCAGGCCTACGACTGCGACGTCAGCTACGGCACCAACAACGAGCTCGGCTTCGACTACCTGCGCGACAACATGAAGTACCGGCTGGAGGACATGGTCCAGCGCGGGCATATCTTCGCCATCGTGGACGAGGTCGATTCGATCCTGGTCGACGAGGCGCGCACGCCGTTGATCATTTCCGGGCCGCTCGAGGATCGCTCGGATTTCTACAACACCATCGACACCTTCATTCCCAAGCTCGACAAGGCGGATTACGAGGTCGACGAGAAGCAGCGCACGGTGACGCTGACCGAGCAGGGCATGGAGAAGATGGAGCAGACGCTGCGGGCGGCGAGCCTGCTCAAGTCGGACTCGCTCTACGACGTCGAGAACGTCTCGACCGTGCACCACGTCAACCAGGCGCTGCGCGCGCACAAGCTGTTCATGCGCGACAAGGACTACATCGTGCGCAACGACGAAGTGGTCATCATCGACGAGTTCACCGGGCGCATGATGCCGGGACGACGCTACTCGGAAGGGCTGCATCAGGCGCTCGAGGCCAAGGAACACCAGCCGATCCAGCCCGAGAACCAGACGCTCGCCTCGATCACGTTCCAGAACTATTTCCGCATGTACGAAAAACTCGCCGGCATGACCGGCACGGCGATGACCGAGGCCGACGAGTTTCTCGACATCTACAATCTCGAAGTGCTCGAAATACCCACCAACATGCCGATGATCCGCGTCGACGACGACGACGAGGTCTATCGCACGGCCGAGGAGAAGTATCGCGCCATCCTCGCTCTGATCGAGGACTGCAAGCAGCGCGGGCAGCCGGTGCTGGTGGGCACGACCTCGATCGAGAAATCGGAAAGCCTCGCCGAGCGGCTGCGCAAGCAGGGCTGGGAGCAGCACGACTTCTCCGACCCCAATGCCTTCGCCGCGCTCTATTCGGGCGACGCGGGCGCCTCGAAGGTGAAGGTGTTCGCCATCCTCAATGCGCGCTACCACGAGCAGGAAGCCTACATCGTGGCGCAGGCCGGCGTGCCGGGCGCGATCACCATCGCCACCAACATGGCCGGCCGCGGCACCGACATCCAGCTCGGCGGCAACGCCGACATGCGCATCCGCCAGGAGCTGAGCGATATTGAGGACTGGCAGACACGCGAGCGCGATCCGCGCGCCGCCGAGATCCGCGCGCAAGTCGCGCGGCTGAAGGAAAAGGCGCTCAAGGCGGGCGGGCTCTACGTGCTCGGCACCGAGCGCCACGAAAGCCGGCGCATCGACAACCAGTTGCGCGGCCGCTCCGGCCGCCAGGGCGACCCCGGCCACTCGAAGTTCTTCCTGTCGCTGGAAGACGACCTCATGCGCATCTTCGGCTCCGACCGGCTTGACGGCATGCTGCAGAAGCTCGGGCTGAAGGAGGACGAGGCGATCGTCCATCCGTGGATCAACAAGGCGCTGGAGAAGGCGCAGCAGAAGGTCGAGGCGCGCAACTTCGATATCCGCAAGAACCTTCTGAAGTTCGACAACGTGATGAACGATCAGCGCAAGGTCATCTTCGACCAGCGCATCGAGCTGATGAGGGACGAGAACGTCGCCGAGACCGTGGCCGACATGCGCCACGCCGTCACCGACGACCTCGTCGCCAAGCACGTGCCCGAGAACGCCTATCCCGAGCAGTGGGACACCGCCGGGCTCAAGGAGGAACTTAACCGCGTGCTCGGCCTCGACCTCGCGGTCGAGGCGTGGGCGAAGGAGGAGGGGATCGCCGACGAGGAGCTGATCGCGCGCATCGAGCGGCGCGCCGACGAGCACATGGCCGCCAAGGTGGCGCAGTGGGGCGGCGACGTGATGCGCTACGTCGAGAAGTCGATTCTGCTGCAGACGCTCGACCACCTGTGGCGCGAGCACCTCCTCATGCTCGAGCACCTGCGCCAGGTGATCGGACTGCGCGGCTACGGCCAGCGCGATCCGCTCAATGAATACAAGTCGGAAGCCTTCAGCCTGTTCGAGTCCATGATCCACAATCTGCGGGAGGCGGTGACCGCGCAACTCATGCGAGTCGAGATCGTGCAGGGCCCGCCGCCGCCACCGGCCGAACTGCCGTTCATGCAGGCCCACCACATCGACCCGTCGACCGGCGAGGACGAACTGGCGCTCGCGGAGGCATTGCCCGCGCTCCTCGGCGGCGGCAACGGCGCGGCGCGGGCGGCCAAGCGCGACCCGAGCGACCCCAGGAGCTGGGGCAAGGTCGGGCGCAACGAGCCGTGCCCGTGCGGCTCAGGCAAGAAATACAAGCATTGTCACGGCCGCCATGCCTGACGCGGCGACGGCTCTGCGAGCCACGCCACGCGCCCTTAGAACGTAATGATTTCCGGTATGTTCACCGCATCCCAGCCGCCGTCATCGCAAGCCCCGCAGGGGGCGTGGCGATCCCCTTGTCGTGGATTGCTCCCGCTGCGCCAGCGCGCCA
>DATBWJ010000195.1:0-24061 GCA_036514935.1 Xanthobacteraceae bacterium | reverse complement strand
CCCGAGCCGCTCGATGTCGCGCATGTCCCGCCTGACGGGTTCTATCAGCCGCCGTTGACCGTCACGCCCGATGTCCAGTCGGTCAAGTGGGCGACGTACCCACTGCTCGAGGACACGGAGATGACAGGGCCGGGCGCGCTCTATCTTTTCGCCGCAATCGACTCCGATGACACCAATTTCGTCGCCAAGCTCTACGACGTCGATGCGCTCGGCCGGCGACAGCTCGTCACCTCCAGCTACCTCAAGGCATCTCACCGCGAGGTCGACCACGAGAAGTCGAGGCCATGGCGGCCGCACCATCCCCACACCCGGTCGATTCCGGTGCCGCCGGGAGAGATCATCGAATATGCCATCCAGCTCTATTCATTCTCCTACGTCTTCAAGAAGGGCAACCGCATCCAACTCGAACTTGCGTGCAACGAGCCCTTCGCCGACCCGGACGTACAATTGCTTCCGCCCGACAGCCAACACCTTCCGAGCGGACGCGCCACGGCGCACAAGATATTCCGTGACGCCGCCCACCACTCACATCTGCTGCTGCCGGTGATTCCGCCAGCGGCATCAACATAGACGGCCCGGCGCGAGGCCGTGCGCGATGAACGCAGAGCGCGGGCGCTTCCAGCGACGCCGATAGGGCTCGGACCAGTCACAATTCCCAGCTTGTCGCGGCCAAGCTGCCGCCGGCACAATGGCGTTGACGAACGGGTGTCCGCCTCCGGCGCGGAAGTCGAATGAGATGCTTTCGCTGGTTCGCCGCCTGGGTGCCTGGCATGACCGGTTGACCACCGCCGGGTTTGCGGTTGCCGCGACTCTCGTCGCGCTGATCGCCGCGGCGTTCTGCTACGAAGTCATTGCGCGCTATGCCTTCTTTGCCCCAACCGAGTGGTCCTACGCGGTCGCCTCCTATTTCCTGTGCAGCGTCATCTTCCTCTCGATGCCCGAGCTCACGCGCCGCAAGGCTCACATCGCGGTGAGTTATCTGTTGGACGGACTGAGCGCTGCCGGCGCGGAGTGGCTTCGCGCCATGATCTTGCTCCTCGCCGCTCTCGCCTGCCTCGTCACCGCGGCGATTACCGGCCAGGAGACCTGGCGGCAGTATGCGCAGGGCATTTCGACGATCTCCGCCTTTCCGGTTCCCAAGTGGTGGGTGTCCATTTTCGTGCCGTACGGGACTTTCAGCAGCGCCGTCTATTTCTTTCGCCAATTCGTCCATAACCTGCCGTCGCTGATCGCCAAGGAAGGCGCCTCGTCATGACCTGGTGGGCCGCCTTTGCAGGAGGGCTCGTCGCGCTACTGTCCTTGTTGTTCCTCGGCGTCCCGATCTTCGCGGCCTTTCTCGTTCTCAACATCATCGGCGTGTTCGTGTTTTTCGGAACAGCCGGGTTCGGGCTGTTCGCAAACAGCATCTATGCCACCGCGACGATGGGGGCGCTCACGGCGGTCCCGCTGTTCATCGTCATGGGCGAGGTGTTATTCCGCTCCGGCGCGATGGAGGTGCTGTTCGACTCGATTGACCGGCTGATCGGCAGAATCCGTGGCCGCCAGTATGTCGTTTGCATCATACTTTCGGCGGTGCTCGGCGCGCTGTCGGGAGCCGCCATGGCGGTTGCTGGCCTGCTCGGCCGTTCGCTGTTTCCGACCATGCGCCGGCGCGGCTACGATACCCAGTTCGCGGCCGGCACGATCCTCGCGGGCGCAAGCCTTGATCCGATCATTCCGCCGAGCGTGCTCGCGATCATCGTGGCGACCCTTGCCGATGTATCGACCGGCAAGATGCTGGTTGCCGGAATCGTCCCCGGCCTCATGCTGACCGGGATGTTCCTGATCTATGTGCTGATCCGCGTGCGTGCCAATCCCTCGCTGGCGCCCGACCTCGCCGCCGATCTCGCTGACCGCAAGACGGATGTCAGCATCGTGGTCGCAGCGACACGGATGCTGCCATCCCTGTTCATATTCTTCATGGTGATGGGCCTGATCATGCTCGGCGTGGCGACGCCGACCGAGGCCGCCGCGACCGGGGTTCTGGGCGCAACCATTCTTGCCGCCGCCTATCGCCGGCTCAGCCTGCAAATGCTGAGCGAGGCGCTCTATTCGGCCGCAACGATCGCCTCGCTCCTGCTCGTCATCATGTGTTCGGCGGTGATGTTCAGCCAGCTTCTGACGTTCTCGGGCGCGGCGCGGGCCCTTGGCGAGATCATTGTCGGCCTCAGTCTGCCGGCCGCCGTCATGCTGTTCCTGATGATGCTGTTGCCGTTCGTCCTCTTCATGTTTCTCGACCAGGTCGCGCTGATGCTCGTGCTCATTCCGATCTATCAGCCGATCATCCGGATCTACGCCTTCGACGAGATATGGTTCTGGACGTTGTTCCTGATCGTAGCAACCGTTGGCGGCCTGACGCCGCCATTCGGATATGTGCTGTTTGCGCTCAAGAGCGCTGCGCCCGACGTGCCGCTGGCGACGATCTACCGCGCGTCCTGGCCGTTCGTCTGGATCATCGTGGGCGGGATGCTGATCATGGCCGTCTTCCCCGACGTGATCACGTTCCTGCCGCGCCTGATGGTGGCGCGGTGAGGTCGGGCTGAGCCCTGCGGATGCGCGCTTGAAGACCGGCGCATCACCGGCGTGCGGCACGCTTGGCGCGCCAGATCGACGGCGCCGGTGACTCCGAGCCCGCCAGTTGCGGTCCGGCAGAAATCGGGCATATTGCGCGACCGCAGCCTTCGTGCGTTTGACGGAGTGTGCGGGCCGAAGGGTGACACGGCCGCCGTGCGGCGTCTGAAAGTGGCATCATGAACGCAATGAACGCAACGCTCGTCCGCTTGACCGAACTCGCTCACGGGGGAGGCTGCGGGTGCAAGCTCGCGCCTTCGGTGCTGCAACGGCTGTTGGCCGACCATCCGGCGTCGGCTGCATATCGGCAGCTTCTCGTCGGCATCGAGACCGGCGACGACGCCGCGGTGTGGCAGCTTGACGAGTCGACCTGCGTGGTCGCCACCACCGACTTCTTCATGCCGATTGTCGATGACCCTTTCGATTTCGGCAGGATTTCGGCGACCAACGCCATTTCCGACGTCTACGCCATGGGCGCAAAGCCGATGATGGCGCTGGCGATCCTCGGCATGCCGCTGGATAAGGTGCCGATCGGCATCATCCGCCAGGTGCTGAGCGGCGGCGCGGCGGCCTGTTCGGCGGCCGGCATTCCGATCGCGGGCGGCCACTCCATCGACTCGCCGGAGCCCATATACGGCTTGGCGGTCATCGGCACCTGCCGTCCCGATCAAGTTCGCCGCAATTCGGGGGCTCGTCCGGGGGATGCCTTGATCCTCACCAAGGCGATCGGCATCGGACTGTACGCCGCGGCTATCAAGAAGGGGGAGCTTGGCGAGGATCATTACGCCGAGATGATCGCCTCGACCACCCAGCTCAACCGGATCGGCGCCGACCTCGCGAACGAGGCCGCCGTGCACGCCATGACTGATGTCACCGGATTCGGCTTGCTGGGGCATGCGCTGGAGATGGCGCGCGGGTCAGGTCTGGCGCTCGTCATCCGCTGGCCGCAGGTGCCGCTCTTAAGCGCGGCGGAGGTTTTGGCAAAACGCGGCGTTGTGACCGGCGCATCCCGGCGCAACTGGTCGAGCTACAGCGACGCCGTCGCGCTGGCGCCAGCCCTCGCCGATTGGCAGTGTCAAATCCTCACCGATCCGCAAACCTCGGGCGGGCTTCTCATCGCGTGCGCGCCCGAGCGCGCCGAGGCCGTTGTCGAACGCGCGGTCGCGGCGGGCTTCGCATCCGCGCGCATCATCGGCTGCGCCGACACCGGACCCCCCGGCGTGCGCGTCGAGACTTGACGGCTGCCGTTTGGGCGGCGCTGCCGCCCTGGGCGATGGCGCTTGCTCACTCGCCGCTGGCCGCCTCGTGCTGCTGGTCCGGTTCGCTCTTCTGCTTGGCTTCCAGGTCCTCGCCGGTCTGCTGGTCGACGGCCTTCATCGACAGCCGCACCTTGCCGCGTTCGTCGAAGCCGAGGAGCTTCACCTTCACCTTGTCGCCTTCCTTGACGACATCGGTGACCTTCTGCACCCGCCGCGCAGCGAGCTGGCTGATGTGTACAAGGCCGTCGCGCGTCCCGAAGAAGTTGACGAAGGCGCCGAAGTCCATGACCTTGACGACGGTGCCGTCGTAGATCACGCCGACTTCGGGTTCGGCGGCGATCGACTTGATCCAATTGATGGCGGCCTTGATCGAGTCCGCCTTGGCCGAGGCGACCTTCACGGTCCCGTCGTCGGAAATGTCGATTTTGGCGCCGGTCTTCTCGACGATCTCGCGGAT
The DNA here is from genome assembly GCA_036514935.1 of Xanthobacteraceae bacterium. Classification (GTDB taxonomy): domain Bacteria; phylum Pseudomonadota; class Alphaproteobacteria; order Rhizobiales; family Xanthobacteraceae; genus DATBWJ01. Next base: position 19,735 of record DATBWJ010000195.1, on the reverse strand, counting down.
GACCTTGCCGCCGGTGCCGATGACCTCGCGGATCTTGTCGGTCGGGATCGAGAACACCTCGATGCGCGGAGCGTGCTCGCCAAGCTGAGCGCGGTGCCGGTTGAGCGCCTTGCTCATCTCGCCAAGGATGTGAAGGCGCCCGTCCTTCGCCTGGCGCAGCGCGACGCGCATGATCTCCTCGGTGATGCCGGCGATCTTGATATCCATCTGCAGCGAGGTGACGCCTCGCTCGGTGCCGGCCACCTTGAAGTCCATGTCGCCGAGGTGGTCCTCGTCGCCCAGAATGTCCGAGAGCACGGCGTGGCGATCGCCTTCCAGAATGAGACCCATGGCGATGCCGGCGGTGGGCGCGCGCAGCGGCACCCCGGCATCCATCAGCGCCAGCGAGGTGCCGCAAACCGTTGCCATCGACGAGGAGCCGTTCGACTCGGTGATCTCCGACACGACGCGGATCGTGTAGGGGAACTCGTGATGGGGTGGCAGCATCGGATGAATGGCGCGCCAAGCGAGCTTGCCATGGCCGATCTCGCGGCGGCCGGGTGCACCGATACGGCCGGTTTCACCGACCGAGAACGGCGGGAAGTTGTAATGGAGAAGGAAAGTTTCCTTGTACGTGCCTTGCAGGGCGTCGACGAACTGCTCGTCCTCGCCGGTGCCCAAGGTGGCCACGACAAGAGCCTGGGTCTCGCCGCGCGTGAACAGCGCTGAACCGTGGGCTCGCGGCAGCACGCCGACCTCCGCCAGGATGGGGCGCACCGTCTTCACGTCGCGCCCGTCGATGCGCCGGTCGGTGTCGAGGATGTTCCAGCGCACGATCTTGGCCTCGATCTCCTTGAACACGCCGGCGACGCGCATGGCGTCATAGCGCGGGCTTGGCTCGCCGGCGGGGCAGAAATGCTCCAACGCCTTGACCCGGCAGGCGTCGAGCGCGGCGTGGCGTTCCGTCTTGCCGGCGATGGCGTAGGCGGCACGCAGCTCTTGCTCGATGAGGCCGCGCATCTGCTCCTCGAGTGCCGAATTGTCGGGGCTCTGGAGTTCGCGCGGCTCCTTGGCGGCCTTCTCGGCGAGCTTGACGATGGCGTCGATCACCGGCTGAAAATGCCGATGTCCGAACATCACCGCGCCGAGCATGATGTCTTCGGGCAGCTCCCTGGCTTCCGACTCCACCATCAGGACCGCGTCCTGGGTGCCAGCGACCACGAGATCGAGCTGGCTCTCCGGCATTTCGTCGAGCTGCGGGTTGAGCACGTATTCGTTGTTGATGAAGGCGACGCGCGCGGCGCCGATCGGCCCCATGAACGGCGCGCCCGACAGCGTCAGCGCGGCCGAGGCCGCCACCATCGCAATGATGTCGGGATCGTTCTCGAGATCGTGGCTGAGCACGTTCACGATGACTTGCGTGTCGCAGCGCCAACCGTCGGCGAACAGCGGCCGCACCGGCCGGTCGATCAGGCGGGAGACCAGCGTCTCCTTCTCGGTGGGGCGCCCTTCGCGCTTGAAGTAGCCGCCTGGTATGCGGCCGGCGGCGTAGAACTTCTCTTGGTAGTTGCAGGTGAGCGGTAGGAAGTCGATGCCTTCCTTGGGCTCCTTGGCCGCCACCACCGTCGCCAGCACGGTGGTATCGCCGTAGCTCGCGACGACCGCTCCGTCGGCCTGGCGCGCCATTCTGCCGGTTTCGAGGACGAGTTTGCGTCCGCCCCAGTCAAGGGCGACACGATGAATGTCGAACATGGTTTTCTCTCATGGCTATTGGATGAGGCACGAAAGCCATGAGCAAGATGGCGAGAGGCTGTGCGCGCCTGCGCGGACAACAGCATCTGGCGATCCTGCCATGGCCTTCCAGCCCTCCGGGTATTGGCACCCGTGACACGTCCGGCAGCTTCGCTCCCGGACCTCTGACAGCGGGGGCACCATGCCACCCGCTCGAACACGCGCGATCGATTTCCGCGCCGCAACTCAGCGACGAATGCCGAGCTTTTCAATCAGCGTCTTGTAGCGGCCTTCGTCGGTGCGCTTGAGGTAATCGAGGAGCTGGCGACGCTGAGACACCAGCTTCAGCAGTCCGTGCCGTGAATGATTGTCCTTCACGTGCGTCTTGAAGTGGCCGGTGAGGTTGTTGATCCGTTCGGACAGGATCGCGACCTGCACCTCCGGCGACCCGGTGTCGCCGGACTTCAGAGCATGCGAAGTGATGATCTCGGTCTTGCGCTGTGCGGTAATCGACATCGTCATCCTTCTGTTCGCCCGGCTCTGCCTTGCACGCCGGCAAGATTGAATATGCGCTTGGGGACGATCTCGCCGCGCTCAACCTCGGCAAGGGCCACCAGGCGGCCCGACGCCATGATGTGAACGACGCCGCTGAGGACAGGAGCATCCCGCCCGCGCATGAGAACGGCTTGGCCGCGCTGGAGCCTCGCCGCATCCGCCCGGCTGACGGCCAGCGCCGGGATGTCGTCCAGCGCGGTCTCGACGGGCAGCAATCCGTCGGCGAAGCTTGTTTCGCCGACGGCGGCTCTATGGCACAAAGCCTCCAGTTGTGCCAGTGGAATCATGTCCTTCTCGGTAAATGGTCCCACTCGGGTGCGCCGCAGCGCCGCCACGTGGCCAAGGCAGCCGAGTTCGCGGCCCATGTCGCGGGCAAGCGCCCGCACATAGGTCCCTTTGCCGCATTCCGCTTCAAATAGGGCATGATCGGGGTCCGGCACCTCGACAAGCCGCAGCCAGTGGATTTCGACCGGGCGGGCCTTGAGTTCGACGACCTCCCCCCCGCGGGCGATGTCGTAGGCGCGCTCGCCTTCGACCTTGACCGCCGAGAAACGCGGGGGGACCTGCTCGATCGTGCCGGTATATCGCGACGCCACCGCGCGGATGGCGTCGGCTGACGGCCGCACGGCGCTCGTGGCGATCACACGGCCCTCGGCATCGTCGGTGTCGCGCTCCTCGCCCCAGCGCACGGTGAATCGGTAGTTCTTGCGGCCGTCGACGACGAACGGCACGGTCTTGGTCGCCTCGCCCAGCGCGATCGGCAGGCAGCCCGAGGCGAGCGGATCGAGCGTGCCGGCGTGTCCCGCCCGCTTGGCCGAAAACAGCCGTTTGACCGCTGAGACCGCGTGGGTTGACGTCATGCCGATCGGCTTGTCGAGCACCACCCAGCCGTGGATGTCGCGCTTCTCGCGCCTGGGCTTGGGACCCGCCGGGGCGTCGGTCTTGCCTTCGCTGACGTTCAACGCTCTGTGCTCCTGTGTCGCGATGTCGGGCATCATCGCCTCGCGCCGATCCCGCGCCTCAGCGGTCCGTATGGTCGAGGTCGCGCCGCACCTGCGGCGAGCGCAGCAGCTCGTCGATCCGCTCGGCCTCGCCAAAGCGCTGGTCGAGGCGGAACCGAATCTCCGGTGTGAATTTCAGCTTGACGCGACGGGCCAGCTCGCCTCGCAGGTATCGCTTGTTGCGTTCGAGCGCGGCCAGCACCTCCTTCTGATTGCGGCCGCCGAGCGGCATGATGTAGATCGTGGCAAGCCGCAGGTCGGCGCTCATGCGCACCTCGGGCACGGTGATCGGGTGTTCCTGAATGACGGGATCGCGGATGTCGCCGCGGGCTAGGATCTCGGCCAGGGCATGGCGAACGACCTCGCCCGCGCGCAGTTGGCGCTGCGACGGGGCGGCATCCTGCTCGCGGTGGTGTCCTTTGACCATGATTGGGGATTCAGGTTCGCGTCTTGGCAGGCACGGGTCCTGATCCGCGCCCCCTGCTCCGTCGCGCGCGGATGCCGCATTGGTCAAATTCAGTCGTGGCCAGTCGGCACCGGACGAGAACTGGACTTAGAGCCTGCGCTGCACCTGCTCGACCCGGTAACACTCGATCACGTCGCCGCTGCGCATGTCCTGGTAGTTCTCGAAGGCCATCCCGCATTCCTGGCCGGCAACTACTTCGCGTACGTCGTCCTTGAAGCGCTTGAGCTGCGAGAGCTTGCCTTCGTGGATGACCACGTCGTCCCGGATCAGCCGGACATTGGCGCCTCGCTCGACCTTGCCGTCGGTGACGCGGCAGCCCGCGACCTTGCCAATCTTGGAGATGTTGAACACCTCCAGGATCTGCGCATTGCCCAGCATGGTCTCGCGCAAGGTCGGCGGTAGCAGGCCCGACATCGCCTGTTTCACATCATCCACGAGGTTGTAGATGACATTGTAATAGCGGATCTCGGTGCCGGTACGTTCGGCTTCCTCGCGTGCCTCCTTGTGAGCACGCACGTTGAAACCGATGATCGCGGCTCCCGCGGACTGCGCAAGCGTCAGGTCCGATTCCGTGATGCCGCCGACCCCGGCAAGAAGCACACGGGCGCCGACTTCCTCGGTGCGCAGTTTTTCGAGCGCCCCGACGATCGCTTCGACCGAGCCCTGGACGTCGCCCTTGATCACGAGCGGAAATTCCTTGCGCCCGGTGGCCTTGAGCTGGCTCATCATCTGCTCGAGCGAGCCGCGCATGACCGTCGCGCGCGCCACCTGCCTCTCGCGCTTCTGCCGGGCGCGGTAATCGGTCACCTCGCGCGCGCGCGCCTCGCTGTCGACGACGGCGAAGCGGTCGCCCGCTTCCGGGATGCCGCTGTAGCCCAGCACCTCGACCGGCATCGACGGACTTGCCGCGACGACATTGGCGCCGGTGTCCGATATGAGCGCCCGCACACGGCCCCATTCCGCACCGGCGACAATGATATCGCCGGGATGCAGCGTGCCGCGCTGGACGAGCACGGTCGCGACTGGCCCGCGGCCGCGATCGAGCTTGGCCTCGATCACAGTGCCCTCGGCCGGGCGCACGGGGTTGGCCTTGAGATCGAGAATTTCGGCTTGCAGGCCGATCACCTCGAGCAGTTTGTCGAGGTTGATCTTCTTGGTCGCCGATACCTCCACTTCGAGGACGTCGCCGCCCATGGATTCGACCTGGACCTCATGTTGAAGGAGGTCGGTACGCACGCGGTCCGGCTTGGCATCCGGCTTGTCGATCTTGTTGATGGCCACGATGATCGGCACTTGGGCGGCCTTGGCGTGTTGAATGGCTTCGACCGTCTGCGGCATGACGCCGTCATCGGCCGCCACCACGAGCACGACCACGTCGGTGACCCTGGCTCCGCGCGCGCGCATGGCGGTAAACGCGGCGTGCCCGGGGGTGTCGATGAAAGTGATCCTGGTGCCGGACGGCGATGTCACCTGATAGGCACCGATGTGCTGGGTGATGCCGCCGGCTTCCCCGGCCGCCACGTCGGTCCGGCGGATGGCGTCGAGCAACGACGTCTTGCCATGGTCGACGTGGCCCATGATGGTCACCACGGGCGGCCGCGGCCTCAGCGTCTCGGCCGCATCGACGACGTCGAACACGCCTTCTTCGACATCCGCTTCGGCGACGCGCTTGACGGTGTGGCCTAGTTCCTCGGCGATGAGTTGCGCGGTGTCGGCGTCGATCGTGTCGGTGATTTTCGCCATCTGGCCTTGCTTCATCATGAGCTTGATGACATCGACCGCGCGCTCGGCCATGCGGTTGGCGAGTTCCTGGATCGTGATCGTTTCGGGGATCGTCACCTCGCGCACGATCTTTTCCTTGAGATCGATGTCGCGGTGGCCGGTCATGCGCTGGACGCGGCGGCGGAACGAGGCGACGGAGCGCTCGCGTTCCTCGCCGGCGCTGAGCGCGGTCACCAGCGTCAGCCGGCCGCGCCGCTTCTCGGCGCCGGCGCGCGTGGGTTTGGGAGCGGCGGGAGCCGGGCGGGCCGGGCCGGCCCCGCGACGCGGCCGTGGCGCTTCCTCCTCTTCAGCTTCGAGCGCGACCTTCCGCAGACTGATCAGCGTCGGCTTGGCCTTGGCCTCCTCGTCGCCGAACCGCTTCTTGGCCTCCTGCTCGGCTTTGCGCTTGGCCTCCTCTTCCAACCGGCGGCGCTCTTCCTCCTCGTGCTTGCGCGCTTCCGCCGCGTCCCGTTCGAGGAGCTCTCGGGTCTCCAGTTCGATACGCCGGCGCGCTTCCCCTTCGGCCAGGCGGCGCTCTTCCGCCTCGCGCTGCTTGGCATCGCCGAGCGCGCGGGCGCGCGCGTTGCGCTCCTCCTCGGTCAGCGTGCGCAACACGACGCCAGAAGGTCTGGTGGCGGCGATGGGCGCCGGGCTGGGCATGGGAACGGCGGTGGGCGTTGCAGCGCGGGCGGCGGGACGGCGGACCCCGGCGGCGGCGGGAGCCTCCGGCTTGGTCTCGGCCGGGCCGACGCGGCGTTTGACCTTTTCGACCACGACGGCCTTGCTGCGTCCATGGCTAAAACTTTGACGCACGACGCCCTGCTCGACGCTGCGTTTGAGCGTCAAGGCCTTCGACGGCGTCACCGTCAGTTTCTCGCCAGGGTTCTTTGTCTCCGTCATTCCAATCCCAGTTCTCGGCCAGCCTCGGGCTGCGCCGCATCTTCGCCTTCTCCGGCTATCTTTTCGCCGGCCCGATCGTCCCCGGTCATCCGAAAACGTTCGAGATTTTGCCAGCGCGCAACGAACGTGTCGCTCGCCCGGCCGGCAAGCAGGGCTGCATGTATCACATTTGGGCGCCCCAATGCCAAATCCAATTGGGCGGTCTTGAACGTCCGCACGATCGGCACCTTTTCCGCCGCGCGGGCTTGGCGCCTGAGCGCGGCTGCGAGCTTGCGGATGCCATCGGCGCTCGCTTCCTTAGCATGGAGGAGCGCGGCCACCGGGTCCCCCGCTATCGCGGCCTCCACCTGGGCGAAGCCGACGCGGACCAGGCCCGCCTTGTGGACGATGGCGAGCGCATCAAGCGAGGCTTGCACCAGCAGCCGGTCGACCAAATCCGGCAGGTCGACCGGGACTTTGACGGCCTGGCGCAGGCCGCGCGAGAAAACGCCGCGCCTGATCGCTTCGGCGACGACATCCCGCCTGGCCGTCACCCAGAGTCCGCGGCCGGGCAATTTGCGCTTGAGGTCGGGCACCACGCCGCTTGGCCCGGCCACGAAGCGGATCAACTCCTCGACCGGTCTGACCCGGCGGGTGACCGCGCAGAATCGCTCGCGCCCAATTGCCTGCGGGCCGCCGTCCGTCTCGACATGATCCGCCACTGCCAGCACCGCCGTCCGCTCCCGTTATTCCGCTTCCGCGATCGCCGCGGTCTCCGGCTCTGCCGCGGGGGCGAGATCGGCCTCGCTAATCCAGCCGGCCTTGAGGCGCGCCCGCAGGATCATGGCCTCGCACTCCTCGCGCGACAGATCGAAGGGTTCGAGCACGCCCGGATGGCGAACGGACTCGCCGTCCTTGCGTTCGGTCCAGCCGACAAGTTCGTCGGTGGCGCAGCCGGCCAGGTCCTCGATCGTCTTGATGGCGTTTTCGCCCAATACGACCAGCATTCTGGCGGTCAGACCCGGCACTTCATTGAGGGCATCCTCGACGCCGAGCGCCTTGCGCTGGGCATCGAACTCGGCCTCAATCTCGGCCAGATGGTCGCGCGCGCGCTGCTGCAACTCGTGCGCGGTGTCGGCGTCGAAGCCTTCGATCGAGATGATCTCCTTCTCGTCCACGTAGGCGAGTTCCTCAATGGAGGTGAAGCCCTCGGAAGCGAGCAGCTGACCGACCACCTCGTCGAGGTTGAGCGCATCGATGAACATCCTGGTCCGCTTCTCGAAATCGGCCTGCCGGCGTTCGGATTCTTCCTGCTCGGTGACGATGTCGATGTCCCAGCCGGTGAGCTGGGAAGCGAGCCGCACGTTTTGGCCGCGCCGGCCGATCGCGAGCGAGAGCTGCTGGTCGGGCACGACCACCGTGATGCGCTCGCGCTCCTCGTCGAGCACGACCTTGGCCACCTCCGCCGGCGCCAGCGCGTTGACAACGAAGGTCGCGATGTCGGGCGACCACGGGATGATGTCGATCTTTTCTCCCTGCAGCTCGTTGACCACCGCCTGCACGCGCGAGCCGCGCATGCCGACGCAGGCGCCGACCGGGTCGACCGAGGAGTCGCGGGAGATCACGGCGATCTTGGCACGCGAGCCAGGGTCGCGCGCAACCGCCTTGATCTCGACGATGCTATCGTAGATTTCCGGGACTTCCTGCGCGAACAGCTTGGACATGAACTGCGGATGCGTGCGCGACAGAAAGATCTGCGGGCCGCGCGCCTCGCGCCGCACGTCGTAGATGTAGGCGCGCACGCGGTCGCCATTGCGCAAGGTCTCGCGCGGCAGCATCTCGTCACGCCGGATGATCGCCTCGCCGCGGCCGAGATCGACGATGACGTTGCCGTATTCGACGCGCTTGACGATGCCGTTGACGATGTCGCCGATGCGGTCCTTGAACTCCTGGTATTGCCGGTCGCGCTCAGCCTCGCGCACCTTCTGAACGATCACCTGCTTGGCCGACTGCGCAGCGATGCGGCCGTATTCGAGCGGCGGAAGCGTGTCGGCGATGGTGTCGCCGATCTGCGCCGCCGGGTTGTGCCGGCGGGCGTCTTCGAGCGTGATCTGGGTCGCGGGGTTCTCGACGGGCTCCATGACCAGCAGGTGGCGCGATAGCCGGAGCTCGCCGCTCTTGGGATTGATCTCGGCCTTGATGTCGGTCTCGCTGCCGTAACGCGACTTTGCCGCCTTGGCGATCGCATCCTCCATTGCGGCGATGACGATGCCGCGGTCGATCGCCTTCTCACGCGCAACCGCGTCGGCTATCTGCAGCAGTTCGAGCTTGTTGGCGCTGACGGCCATCGTCAGTCTCCCTTGTTGGCCAGTGGTCCGGCGTCGCCGGGCCGTTGAGGCAGGTGATGATGAGATCGCGCCGACCGGTGGCGGTGTTCCTCGCGCGCCGCGCGCTGGACAGCCTTGCCTCGATGCAACAACTGCGCGATGAGGGTATCTGTCATGACCAGTTTCGCTTCCACCATGTCGTCGAACGCGAGCAGAACCTCGATCTCGCCATCCTCGCTGCGAAGGCGGGCGGCATTGCCGTCCACCCCCATGAGGATGCCGCGGAAACGCCGGCGACCATCAACCGCGACGGCCATTTCCACCTTGACAGGGTGGCCGGCCCAGCGCGCGAAGTCGGAGTGCCGGACCAGTGGCCGGTCGATGCCGGGCGAGGAGATTTCCAGCCGGTAGGAGCGGTCCACCGGGTTGGCGACGTCGAGCACCGGCGACAGCCCACGCGAGGCGGCCTCGCAATCGTCGATCGACATGGTCCCGTCCGGCCGTTCCGCCATGATCTGCACGGTGCAGCCGGCCATGCCGGACACCCTGACCCGCACCAGCCGATAGCCCAGCCCTTCCAGCACCGGTTCGGCAAGGGCGGCCACGCGCGCGGCAAGGCCGGTCTCGGTGATGAGACGGGGCTCGTGCACTGGTGTCGTCATCGCCATCTTCAAGCCGTCGGCCCAATGGGCCGGCTCAACTCCGCGCATCGCTTTCCAAGGCGCCGGGTTTTGGGCCCGGTCCGTGCGCGCCGCCAGGCTGCGCAGGTAACAAAAAAGAGCGGGTCCCGGGGGGCCCACTCTCAATAGCCGATCGGGTATCCGATCGTTATGAGATATCCATTACGGACACGTCAAATATAGCGATTTGTTCGCCGAGTGCAAGGGTGTCTCCGGGCAGGTGCAGGTAGCACACGATCTGTCCAATTCAGGCAGCACAGTCCGGTCCTCGCGACTGCCCCTGGGCTGGAAAATGGCGGCCAGCCCATCGCAGCCCTCGGCGGGACCGGTCGCATTGCCGTCAGGGCTTGAAATCCATCGGAATCGGCGGCTCTTCGCGCATCAACGTGATGGTCACGCGACGGTTCGCCGCAATGAATGGATCGTCCGGAAACAGCGGCTGGGTGTCGGCGCGCCCGGCCACCATGTAGAAGTGTGACACCGGCACGCTTTCCGCTTCGAGGATCTGGCGAACGGCATTGGCGCGATCGGTGGACAATTCCCACGGCCCAAAGCCGGGTCGCGCGGGGGTGCGGGAGGCAGTGGTATGCCCCGTCACCGAGATGCGGTAGGGCATCGCCTTGAGCGTGGCGCCGAGTTTGACGAGGACGCGCCGGGTGCGCTCGAAGGGAACCTTGGAGCCTTCGGGAAACATCGAGCGACCGTCCTGATCGACGATCTCGATGTTGAGCCCTTCCTTGGCCTCCTCGATCATGACGTGCTTGGAGATCTCGGTGAGCTCGGGCAGATCCTGAAGGGCCTGTCGCAATGATGCCGCGGCGAGAGCAAAGGCGCGATCCTGCTTCAAGCGCGCGGCATTGGTGCGGTCACGGTCGTGACGGTCGGGGGTCGGGTTGGCGGTCGCCTCTTCGGGCGGAATGTGCGCGGCGTTCTTGAGCTTGGGACGGGTGGGCAGGCCGGGAACCTCGATGATGCCGGAATAGCGCACGCTCTGCTGAACGCCGAAGGCATCGCGCATCGAGCCGGCGACGATCTGCAGCTTGTGCTGGTCCTGGTTGGAGAACGCGACCAGCATGACGAAGAAGCTCATGAGCAGGCCCATGAGGTCGGCAAAGGTCACGAACCAGCCGTGTCCACCGTGCGCGGCGCCTCTCTTCTTGGCCATTTGAGCGTCCTCGGTCGACCGCCGGCCTCAGGCCGCGGCCTCGACTTCCTCGGTGCGGTGCTTTTCGGGCAGATAGGCGAGCAGCATCTCGCGCACGAGCGTGGGGCTCTTGGAATCGCGGATCATCAGGATGCCGTCGATGATGAGGTTCCGGTTGACCTCCTCATCCACCAGTTTGAAATGCAGCTTGTCGGCGATCGGCAGGCATAGGATGTTGGCGACGAGCGCGCCATAGAGCGTCGCCAACAGCGCAACCGCCATGAACGGTCCGAGCTTGGACGGGTCGGTCATGTTCGCGAACATCTGGACCATGCCGATCAGCGTTCCGATCATGCCGAAAGCCGGCGCGCAATCGCCGACGGCGCGATAGATTTTCTGCCCCTCGTCGAGATGCGTGAGGAAATTGTCGCGATCGCGTTCGAGATTGTCGCGGATGAACCCGGTGTCGTAGCCGTCGGCCACGAAGCGGATGCCCTTGGCCAGGAAGGGGTCTTCGACCTCGACCTTCTCGAGGCCGATCGGTCCCTGCTTGCGCACGATCTCCGCGAGTCCCGCGAGTTCGTCGACGAGTTCGCGTTGCGTGGTGCGGCGAAGCGCGAACGCGTACTTCGCGCCCAGTGGCAGGCCATGGAAGATCGACGCCAGCGGAAAGCGAATGAGCGTGGCCGCAAATGACCCCCCGAAGATTATGATGATGGCATGGACGTCATAGAACATCCGCATGTCGCCACCCATCATGATGAGGCTGACGACGACGGCGAATCCGGCGAGGAGGCCCAGGCTGGTTGCGATATCCATGAACACGCCCCAACGCTGCACGCATGCGCCAGCCTGCCCGGGAGGCGCCCGCCAGACTGTAGGCTGGCGCCATTAAGGGAGCGTAAAGTTGCTCGCTGAGCCCCTGTGCGGCTATGCTTCTGGCCCACGTCGCGCTGCGCTATTGCAATGCGTAACGACCGGCGCGGAACCACGCCGGCAGGATCGGGAGGAGCCATGCGCGAGATCGGCCATTTCATTGGCGGCCGGGAGGTCAAAGGCAACTCAGGCCGCCAAGGCGAGGTGTTCAACCCCAATACTGGCGAGGTCCAGGCCGCGGTCGCCTTCGCGAGCAAGTCGGAAACCGAAGCGGCCGTCGCCAATGCGGCGGCAGCGCAGCCGGCATGGGCCGCCACCAACCCGCAACGTCGTGCGCGGGTGCTGTTCAAGTTCATCGACCTCGTGCAAAGCGAATTCGACAGCCTTGCGACGCTGCTGTCCTGCGAGCACGGCAAGACCATCGCCGACTCGCGTGGCGACATTCAGCGCGGCCTCGAAGTCGTCGAGTTCGCCTGCGGCATCCCGCATCTCATGAAGGGCGAGTTCACCGATGGAGCCGGCCCGGGCATCGACCTCTATTCCCTGCGCCAACCGCTCGGCGTTGTGGCCGGCATCACGCCGTTCAATTTCCCCGCCATGATTCCGATGTGGAAGTTTGCCCCCGCGCTCGCCTGCGGCAATGCGTTCATTCTAAAACCGTCCGAACGCGCTCCCTCGGTGCCGCTGCGGCTGGCGGAGCTTCTGATCGCCGCCGGATTGCCCGCCGGCGTGCTCAATGTCGTCAACGGCGACAAGGAGGCCGTCGACGTCCTGCTCACCGACCCGCGCGTGCAGGCCATCGGTTTCGTCGGCTCGAGTGCGACGGCCGAATACATCTATGCGACCGGGTGCGCCCACGGCAAGCGCGTGCAGTGTTTCGGCGGCGCCAAGAACCACATGGTCGTGATGCCGGACGCCGACATGGGCCAGGCCGTCGACGCCCTCATCGGCGCAGCCTACGGCTCGGGGGGCGAGCGCTGCATGGCGGTGTCGGTGGCCGTGCCGGTCGGTGAAAAGACTGCGGATGCCCTGGTCAACGAGCTCATTCCGCGCGTCGAGAGTCTGAAGGTCGGGCTTTCGACCGATCCGCAGGTCGACTACGGGCCGATCGTGACGCGCGCGCACCTCGAAAAGGTCAAGAGCTACATCGATCTCGGGATAACGGAGGGCGCCAAGCTCCTCGTCGACGGTCGCAGCTTCAGACTGCAAGGCTACGAGAACGGAAACTTCATCGGCGGATGCCTGTTCGATCACGTCACCCCGGACATGCGCATCTACAAGGAGGAGATTTTCGGCCCGGTGCTTTCGGTCGTGCGCGCGAAGGATTACGAGGAGGCCGTGCGGCTGCCGTCCGAGCACCAGTACGGCAATGGCGTCGCCATATTCACGCGCGACGGCGATACTGCGCGCGATTTTACTAGCCGCGTCAACGTCGGAATGGTCGGCGTCAATTTCGCCATCCCGGTGCCGCTGTCCTATTTTACCTTCGGCGGCTGGAAGCGCTCCGGCTTCGGCGACCTCAACCAGCACGGGCCTGACGCGATCCGCTTCTACACTCGAACCAAGACGGTGACGGTGCGCTGGCCGTCCGGCGTCAAGGACGGCGCCGAGTTCGTGATTCCGATCATGAAGTGACGCGCCGACGCCTTATGTCACCCGCCATCCCAGCTACCCGTCGCGATCGTCGCGGCTGCCGTGCCCATGGGGATGGCCGTGGCGATGGGCGTGCCGATGGTCATGATCGCCGAAATCACCCGCGTGATCGCCATGATCCGACGTGCCGCCGTGACCATGCGGGACGGCGTAGGCCCCGCCCTCAGGCTCGAACGGCGCTTCGATCGCGGCCGCCTTGCCGCCCAGCGCCGCGATCAGCGCGTCAAGCCCGCTGTCGCGGCGCAACCTGAGCCGGTTACCCAGAAACTGCACCGGGACATGGCGATCGCCGAGCGTCCAGGCAATGCGCGCGAGCGTCGGCAGGTCGGCGCGCACCTCGGTCAGCGGCTCCGCTTCGGCGACGACCTCGACGATGCTGCCGTCGTCGAGCAGCAGCGCATCGTCGGTGTGCAGCGTCACCGGCTCGGCGAAATCGAACTCGACGCGAGTCCCCTTTCCGCCGTAGACGCAGCCCCGCTGCGTCCGGCGCTGCTCGCCACTGAGGATCAGCGTGTCGACCACGCGCGTGCGAGGCTCACCCGAGCTCAGCACCTTGACCGCGCGCGGCATGGCGCCCGTCAGTTGAGCCGCGCCGGACGCTCGACGTCGGACGGCTCGGGCCTTATCTCGGCCGATGCGGGCCCGGTTGCGGCGGCGTGGGCTCCCTCGCCCGCGGCTTCGGCGGCCTTGCGCTGGTAAGCGTGGTAGGAGAACCAGCCGAACGGCAGGCTGGCAAGGAAAAGCACCGTGCCCGTGCTCAGCACCTCCCAGGGATAGCTGAGCAGCAGCGCGAAGAACACGACGATCAGCACGAGGACCGGCAGCACCATCTCGGGCGACACCCGCGTGCCGAGCCGCTTGCCGGAATACACCGGCAGTCGGGACACCATCAGGAATGCGACGGCGAGCGTATAGAGAAACGTCAACGGCGCCGGAAAGCCAAGCCCGGGAATCGCGAGAAAGTGCACATAGACCGGCAGCAGAACCGTGATCGCGCCGGCAGGCGCCGGCAGCCCGACGAAGAAGTTGGCGGCCCAGGCCGGCCGGTTGGGGTCGTCGATCATGACGTTGAAGCGCGCCAGCCGCAGGCCAGCGCAGATCGCAAAGATGAGCGCGGCGATCCAGCCGGCGCTGCGCAGATCGTGCAGCCCCCAGAAGTAGACCATCAACGCGGGCGCGACCCCGAAATTGACGAAATCCGCCAGGCTGTCCAGTTCCGCGCCGAAGCGCGACGTGCCCTTGATCAGCCGTGCGATGCGCCCGTCGATGGCGTCGAGCAGTGCCGCGAACACGATGAATGCCACCGCCCAGTCGAGCTTGCCTTCGACCGTGAGCTTGATGGCGCTCAGACCAGCGCACAGCGCGCCGAGCGTGATCAGGTTGGGAACGAGGGTGCGAAAGGGGATCGAGCGGAACCGGCGGCGCGCGGTTCCCGGGCGATCGGGCTCAAACGGCGAGAACGGCAGGTAGCGCATGGCGCCTAATATAATGCAGTTCCTCCTCCCGCGCCACGCGGTGGCTCGGCCCCCGGCGGTCAAATGCCGTCAGCCGGCCCGGAAGGCAATGCGAAGATCGGGCCTGAGCAAGTCCGCGATCACCGTCTCGCCGGCCAGGGCGGTCTGGCCTTCGGCGACGAGCGGCTGCATCCCGGCCGGCAGGTAGAGATCTAGGCGCGAGCCGAAGCGGATGAGGCCAATGCGCTCGCCGGCGCTGATCGTCATGCCCTCGCGCACGAAGGACACGATGCGGCGGGCCACGAGGCCGGCGATTTGCACCACCCCGATGCTGGCCCCCTCGGCGGTCGCGATGACGAGGCTGTTGCGCTCGTTGTCCTCGCTCGCCTTGTCGAGGCTGGCGTTCAGGAAGGCGCCGGGGTGATAGACCATTCGCTCGATGCGCCCGCTCGCCGGGCTGCGGTTCACGTGGCAGTCGAAAATGCTCATGAAGATCGAGACGCGCGGCAAGGGGGCGGTGCCGAGGCCCAATTCCGCCGGCGGAACGGCGCTGCCGACGCGAATGATATGGCCGTCGGCCGGCGCGACCACGATTCCCGGGCGCTGCGGGGTCACGCGCGGCGGGTCGCGGAAGAAATAGGCGCACCACAGCGTCGCGACGGTGCCAAGCCAGCCGAGCGGCGACCATAGCCAGAACAGGACCAGACTCGCGAGCGCGAAACCGCCGATGAAGGGGTAGCCCTCGGGATGAACCGGCGCAAGTTGCGCGCGCAGCGACTGGAGGATCGAAATGGTCACTCGGCGGCGTCGGCGGGCAACTGCGCCGCTCCGCCGTTCGCACCCGCGGCCTCCTCGGCCACCGGCGGATTGCGATTGGGCGCGCCAGCGTCCTCGCCGACCATTGCCAGCTTCTGGCGCGCCGCATCCGCCTCGCGCTGGCGGTTCCACATGCTGGCGTAGAGCCCGCCTCTGGTGAGAAGCTGCCCATGGGTTCCCCGCTCGACGATCTCGCCGCGGTCGAGCACGAGAATTTCGTCAGCGCCGACGATGGTGGACAGGCGGTGCGCGATGACCAGTGTGGTGCGATTGCGCGACACGCTCTCCAACGCGTCCTGAATCTCCTTCTCGGTGTGGCTGTCGAGCGCCGAGGTCGCCTCGTCGAGCACCAGGATCGAGGGTGCCTTGAGGATGGTGCGCGCGATGGCGACGCGCTGCTTTTCGCCGCCGGAGAGTTTCAGCCCGCGCTCGCCGACTTCGGTCTCGTAGCCCTTCGGCGTGGAGCGGATGAAGGCGTCGATCTGCGCCCAGGCGGCGGCTTCCTCCACCTGCTGATCGCTCGCCTCCCAGCGGCCGTAGCGGATATTGTAGCGCACGTTGTCGTTGAACAGCACGGTGTCCTGCGGGACCATGCCGATCATCTCGCGCAGGGACTTCTGCGTGACGTCGCGGATGTCCTGGCTGTCGATCAGGATGCGGCCGGCGGTCACATCGTAGAAGCGAAACAACAGCCGCGAGATCGTCGACTTGCCGGCGCCCGAGGGCCCGACAATTGCGACCGTCCTGCCCGCCGGCACTTCGAACGTGAGGCCCTTGAGGATCGGGCGCGCGGGCTCGTAGGCGAACCACACGCTGTCGAACCGCAGGCTGCCGTTGCCGACCACGAGCGTCCGCGCGCTGGACCGGTCCTTGATCTCCGGATCGCGCCCAAGAATGAGGAACATCTTCTCGATATCGATCACTGCTTGCTTGATCTCGCGATAGACCATCCCCATGAAATTCAGCGGCTGGTAGAGCTGGATCATCATCGCGTTGATGAGGACGAAGTCGCCGACCGTCTGTGTGCCGTTGCTGATGCCGTAGGCGCACATCACCATCACGCTCGCCACTCCGATGGTGAAGATAATCGCCTGTCCCGCATTGAGCACGGCAAGCGAGGTATATGACCGAACGCTGGCCCCTTCATAGCGCTCCATCGCGCGGTCGTAGCGCCTGGTCTCGCGCTCCTCGGCGCCGAAGTACTTCACGGTCTCATAGTTCAAGAGCGAATCGATCGCCTTGGTATTGGCGTCGGTGTCGCTGTCATTCATCTTGCGGCGGATGCCGATACGCCATTCCGTCGCATAGTAGGTGTACCAGATGTAGATCGCGACGGTGATGAAGACGACCGCGACGTAGCGCCAGTCGAACACGAACAGCAGAACCGCCACCACCAGCGCCAATTCGATGACCGTCGGCGCAAGCTGCAGCAGCAACATGCGCACGATGATCTCGATGCCGTTGCGGCCACGCTCGAGGACGCGTGTGAGCCCGCCGGTCTTGCGCTCGAGATGAAAGCGCAGCGACAGCCGGTGCATGTGCTCGAACGTCATGATCGCGAGCCGGCGGACCGCGTGCATGGCGACCTTGGCGAACAGGCCGTCGCGCAGTTGCGTGAGCAGCGCCATCAGTATGCGCGTGCCGCCATAGGCGATGGTCAGCGCGACCGGGGCCGCCAGGACCCAGGCGATCCATGAGCCGTCCGCCGCTGCCGCATGCGGGTTCGCGAGCGCGTCGGTGGCCCATTTGAAGGTGAACGGCACCGCCATGGTGGCGAGTTTCGCCAGCACGAGCAGCACGGCCGCCACCATCACCCGCAATTTCAAGTCGCGGCGATCGGAGGGCCAGATGTAGGGCCATAGCTGCACGAGCGTGCGCAGCAGCGGCCCGCGGTCGGCGGAGGCGCCGGGCATCGGCATGGCGGGCGGTTGACGGATGTTCATGGGGTCCCGCGGCGCGTTGGTCTTGCCATTTGCTTATGAGCCTGCGGTCATATAGGCCTTCGGCTCGCCACATTCATCATAAACTCGATACCCCGTTGCAATATTCTGCCGAAACGGATGCGATACCTGAATCGGCGTGGCCATTCTAACCCTACCACCAGGTGCCCCGAAGCCCATGAGCACCATCCGATCCATCTGCGTCTACTGCGGCTCAAGCCCGGGGATTAATCCCGACTTCGCCGAGGTGGCCCGGCAATTCGGGCGGATCCTGGCCGAGAACCGCATCAGCCTGGTGTACGGGGGAGGCTCGCGCGGGCTCATGGGCGAGCTTGCCATGTCCGTGCGCGAGCATGGCGGACGGGTCGTCGGCATCATTCCCGATTTCCTCAAGGTGCGCGAACGCATGTATACCGGGGCGCAGGAGATGATCGTCACCCGCGACATGCACGAGCGCAAGCAGCTCATGTTCGAGCGCGCGGACGCCTTCGTCGCGCTGCCCGGCGGCATCGGCACCCTGGAGGAACTGGTCGAGCAGCTTACGTGGTCCCAGCTCGGCCGCCATCGCAAGCCGATCCTCATGGCCAACATCCATGGTTTTTGGCAGCCGCTGCTGGAACTGGTCGAGCACATGAAAGCGCTCGGCTTCATTCAAAACAACCTGACGATCGACTACCAGGTCGTCAACAAGGTCACGGACATCCTGCCGGCGATCGAGGCCGCCGCCGCGCGCGCGCGCGAGGCCGAGCGGCGCGGCGAGCCCGAGACGATCGAGCGCCTGTAGCGCTGGCGCGCCGCGCCGTCGCCAGGGTCGCGTGCCTTAAGCCGGCGCGCCCGATTTCACCAGCTTGAAGATGATCGAATCCATCAGCGCCTGGAACGA
Organism: Xanthobacteraceae bacterium; assembly: GCA_036514935.1. Classification (GTDB taxonomy): domain Bacteria; phylum Pseudomonadota; class Alphaproteobacteria; order Rhizobiales; family Xanthobacteraceae; genus DATBWJ01. The sequence goes on along the minus strand of DATBWJ010000195.1, from coordinate 1,590 downwards.
CGCATCGATGATGTTGGGGGAGACGCCGACCGTGGTCCAGCGTTCGCCGCTCTCGTCCCGGCTCTCGATCAGCACGCGAGTCACCGCACCGGTGCCGCCGTTGAGGATGCGCACGCGGTAGTCGGTCAACTCAAGGCCGGCGATAAAGGGCTGGTACTTGCCGAGGTCCTTGCGCAGCGCGAGGTCGAGCGCGTTGACGGGACCGTTGCCCTCGGCGGCCGAGATCAGATGCTCGTCGCCGATCTTGACCTTGACCACCGCCAAGGTGACGGTCACGCGCTCGCCCTTGGCGCTGATGCGCTGCTCGACAGTTACGTCGAACTTCTCGACCTCAAAATAGTCCGGCACCGTGCCGAGCATGCGCCGCGCCAAGAGTTCAAACGAGGCGTCGGCCGCCTCGTAGGCATAGCCGGTCGATTCGCGCTCCTTGACCTCGTCGAGCAGGCGCACGATTCGCTGGTCGTGCTTGTCGATCCTGATGCCGATACGGTCGAGCTCGGCGAGCACGTTCGAGCGGCCGGCTTGATCGGAGACCAGGAGCTTGCGCCGATTGCCGACGACATCCGGATCGACGTGCTCGTAGGTTGCCGGCTCCTTCATGATGGCGGAGGCGTGGATGCCCGCTTTGGTCGCAAACGCGCTCTCGCCGACATAGGGCGCGTGACGATCGGGCGCGCGGTTCAAAAGCTCGTCGAGCGTGTGGGAGACATGCGCGAGCTTCTTGAGTTTCTCGTCCGACACGGCGATGTCGAACCGCTCGGCGAACTCCCGCTTGAGCTTGAGCGTGGGGATGATCGAGACCAGGTTGGCATTGCCGCAGCGCTCGCCGAGGCCGTTGAGCGTGCCCTGGATCTGACGGGCGCCGGCGCGCACGGCCGCTAGCGAATTCGCCACCGCCTGCTCGGTATCGTTGTGCGCATGGATGCCGAGGTGATCGCCGGGGATCACCTGGACCACCTCGGCGACGATGCGCTCGACCTCGTGCGGCAGCGTGCCGCCGTTGGTGTCGCACAGCACGACCCAGCGCGCGCCCTCCTCGAAGGCGGCCTTGGCGCAGGCGAGCGCGAACTGCGGATTGGCCTTGTAGCCGTCGAAGAAATGCTCGCAGTCGAGCAGCACCTCGCGCCCTCTCGCCTTCGCCGCGCGCACGCTGTCGCGGATCGAGGCGATGTTTTCCTCCTCGGTCGTCTCGAGCGCGACCCGCACATGGTAGTCCGACGACTTGGCGACGAAGCAGATGGCGTCGGCCTTGGCGTCGAGCAGCGAAACAAGACCGGGATCGTTGGACGCCGAGCGTCCGGGCCGGCGCGTCATGCCGAAGGCGGTGAACGCCGCGCTGAGCTTGCGTTCGTGCGAGAACAGCTCGGTATCGGTCGGATTGGCGCCCGGATAGCCGCCCTCCACATAGTCGATGCCGAGATCGTCGAGCATGGCGGCAATGGCGAGCTTGTCGGCAAGCGTGAAGTCGACGCCGTTGGTCTGGGCGCCGTCGCGGAGCGTCGTGTCGAACAGGTAAAGGCGTTCCTTGCTCATGGCGCGAACTCAGGCCGGTGGCCAGGCCTCCGTGTCGTGGTCGGGATGCTGGTGGCT